>JAEZBH010000499.1 GCA_023427285.1 Pseudomonadota bacterium | reverse complement strand
GCGGCGGTCGATATCGTCCATGCTCCCCCTCTCTCCCTCCGGCTTGTTGGATACGAAGAATATGCGGCGGATTGGCGTTTGGGTCGTTGAAAAATCGGAGGAAGCCCCTTAGATAAAAAGCACATTCGATGTTTTTCGGCTGATAACGATACTGTCATCAGTTGGGGTCATGTGCCGTCATGAGAACCATCGAAGCCATTCTCGCTGCCAGCCGCGCCCGCTTGCCGGGCCTCTATCGCGCACCCGAGCCGGAGGTGCTGGCGGGCCTCGTGCCGCAGGCAACCCCTTTGCCGGTGGAGCAGAACGCCATTCTCAGCCGGGGGCGGCAGCTCATCGCTCATGTGCGCGCACACGGTCAGGGCGGCCTGATCGACAGCTTCCTGCATCAGTATCGGCTCAACACCAATGAGGGGCTGGCGCTGATGACGCTGGCCGAGAGCTACCTGCGCGTGCCGGACGTGCTGACGGCAGACGCGCTCATTCGTGACAAGCTGGCCTCTGCCGCGTGGGAAGATCACAAGGGCCAGTCCGGCTCCCTGCTGGTCAACGCGGCAACGCTCGGTCTTGTGCTGACCAAGGCGCTGGTGAAGAACGACGAGACGGCAGGTGCTTTGAAATCGCTGATCGCCCGCATGGGCGAGCCATTCATCCGCACGGGCGTTGCCGCCGCCATGCGCGTGATGGGCGAGCAGTTCGTGATGGGCCGCACCATCCATGAGGCGCTGTCGCGCGCTGCCCGTGGCAAGAACCGCCTGTTCCGCTACTCCTTCGACATGCTGGGCGAGTCCGCCCGTACGGCGGAAGATGCCGAGCGGTATTTCCAGTCTTATGCGGATGCCATTGCCGCCGTGGGGGCTGATGCCGAGAGCGTGCAGGATTTCTGGGATCGCAACACCGTCTCGGTGAAGCTGTCGGCGCTGCATCCGCGCTATGAGGCGGCGCAGAGCGATCGCTGCGTGCCGGAACTCACGGAGCGCATGGTGCGCCTTGCCGTCATGGCCCGGCAGGCGGGCATCGGGCTGACCGTCGATGCCGAGGAAGCCGACCGGCTGATGATGTCGCTCGACATCATCGAGGCCATGGCCCGCGCGCCCGAGCTTCAGGGGTGGGACGGCCTCGGCATGGCCGTGCAGGCCTACCAGAAGCGGGCGCTGGCCGTGATCGACTGGGCGGATGCGCTTGCCGCCGAGACGGAGCGCAAAATCACCGTGCGTCTGGTGAAGGGCGCATACTGGGATGCCGAGATCAAGCGCGCGCAGGAGCAGGGGCTTGAGGGCTACCCGGTCTTCACCCGCAAGGCCGCAACGGATGTGAGCTACCTCGCCTGCGCCCGCGCCATGCTGGAGAAGAAGCATCTCTACCCGGCCTTTGCCAGCCACAACGCCCACACCGTTGCCGCCATTCTCACCTGGGCGGGAGACCGGCGCGATTTCGAGCTTCAGCGCCTGCACGGCATGGGCAACGGGATGCACGACCCGCTGGTGGAGAGCCAAGGCTACAACTGCCGCGTCTATGCGCCGGTGGGCGGGCATCGTGACCTCTTGGCCTATCTGGTGCGCCGCCTGTTGGAGAACGGCGCGAACTCCAGCTTCGTGCATCAGTTGGCCGACCCGGCAGTGAATGCGGACGATCTGCTGCGCAACCCGGCCGCGGGGGTGTGTAGCGTTGATTGCACGCCGCATCCGGCCATCGCGCTGCCCTTGGAAATCTATGGGCCGGAGCGCCGCAATTCAGAGGGAATCGATATGTCCGAAGAGGGCATCACCACCGCATTGCTTGAAGACATGCGCAAGGTTTGGGCAGAGGCGCACACTGCCGCGCCGCTGATCGATGGCGCACCTGTGGCCGGAGAGGCCCGCCCGGTGCGCGATCCCGCCAACCAGAGCCGCATCGTCGGCACCGTGGTTGAGGCAAGCGCGGCGGACGTCTCCCGCGCCATCGGCAGCGCTCAGGCCGCCTTTGGCGGATGGAGCGGTGCTGACGTGGAAACCCGTGCCGCCGCCCTTGAAAAGCTGGGCGATCTGCTGGAGCGCGATCGCACCCGGCTTATGGCCCTTGCCGTGCGCGAGGCGGGAAAGTCCATCCCCGATGCGCTGGCCGAAGTGCGCGAGGCGGTGGACTTCTGCCGCTACTATGCCGTTCAAGCCCGCAAGCTGTTACGTGACATGCCGCTGCCCGGCCCCACCGGAGAGAGCAACACCCTGCGCCTGACAGGCCGGGGCGTGTTCGCCTGCATTGCGCCGTGGAACTTCCCGCTGGCCATTTTCCTCGGCCAGATCACGGCGGCCTTGGCGGCGGGCAATACGGTCGTGGCCAAGCCCGCGCCGCAAACCCCGCTCATTGCCATGCACGCCGCCCGCCTCATTCTGGAAGCGGGTGTTCCAGCCAGCGTGTTCCATCTGGTGCCGGGCGGGCCGGAGGTGGGCGCGGCGCTGACGTCTGACCCGCGCGTGATGGGCGTCGCCTTCACCGGCTCGACAGGTACCGCCAAGCGCATTGCCCGCACCCTGCTTGAGGACGACAACCGGCCCATCGTGCCGCTGATCGCCGAGACCGGGGGCCTCAACGCCATGATCGTCGACTCCACCGCCCTGCCGGAGCAGGTGGTGCGCGATCTCATCATCTCCGCCTTCCAGAGCGCAGGCCAGCGCTGCTCGGCGGCGCGCCTCCTGTGCGTGCAGGAAGATGTGGCCCCGCGTGTCATCGAGATGCTGCAAGGCGCAATGCAGGAGTTGCGGCTGGGCGATCCGGGCGAGCTGTCCACCGATGTCGGCCCGGTGATTGACGAGGCCGCGCGGCGGAAGATCGAGGCGCATCTGGAGCGCAACGCCAGCCGCATCCTTTATCGCCTGCCGGTGCCGGAGGCGCTGGCGGGTGGCTACTTCGTCGGCCCCGCGCTGGTAAAGCTCGATCAGCCGGAAGACCTGCGCGAGGAAATCTTCGGTCCCGTTCTGCACGTCGCCACATGGAAGGCGGGCGAACTTGCTCAGGTGGTCAAGCGTATCAACGCCTCGGGCTATGGCCTGACCATGGGCCTGCACAGCCGCCTTGGCGAGGCCGCTGAGGTTGTTGCCGCCACCGCCCATGTGGGGAACCTCTACGTGAACCGCTCGATGATCGGCGCGGTGGTCGGCGTGCAGCCGTTCGGCGGCGAGGGGCTCTCCGGCACCGGCCCGAAGGCGGGCGGTCCGCACTACCTGCTGCGGTTTGCGGCCGAGCGCACCGTCTCCATCGACACCACCTCGGCAGGCGGCAACACGTCCTTGCTCGCGCTGGAAGACGATCTGGCTTGTTAAGCTAATCTGTTTGTCGTTTGTCGTTTGCAGGGGGAACTTGTTCCCCCTGCGACCCCCATTTTTCTATAGCGCCGTGCTCGTCATCACCCGCACGGCCCTGTAAAATGAATGGGAGCGCGAGGGACTAGAGAGCAGCTTTCGAGCAGGTGGCTTGGCATGACGGCAGAGAACGGCGAGAGCATCACGCCCGGCATTGACACTCCCGAGGCTCGCCGCGCCCTGCTCGA
>JAEZBH010000498.1 GCA_023427285.1 Pseudomonadota bacterium | reverse complement strand
GGGCATGTGGAGGTCAGAACAATTTAGCGAATATTCTTGACCCGCAGCATTCAACACGGCAGAAAAATTGAGGCCCACTCAGCGCCAGAGCGGGCCTCCAGTGCATACCAGCATAGCGTTCTCCGCTTTTTCGGGACTTTCCATCCAGCCCTGACGAGGGCGGCTTCCCGCTGGTTTTGTTGTCTTTTGTGTCGGCGCTGATTGCAGCCCCCCGGCAGAACCCAATGTAACGAATTTTCTTATGCTTGCGGCATTTCGCGTACAGCTTGATCGGGCAGGTCCTCTAGAGCCTTTTCCGCTCTGAGCGGCGCACCTCTTGCTTGATGGCCTGGCTTGATTGATGGCTTGGTTTGATTGATGGGACCTCTTGATCGATGGCATGACGATCAACACCCTCAACAAGATCGCGCGTGAAAATCTGTACTCATGTTCAGCACTCAGGCATGGGCACACGGATGAATGAGCCAAACAGGAGGATGAGGCAAACCGCACAAAGAGAGCGACACTTGACCCGCCCCTCAATAAATCTTTTTACAATTTAGACGAAATCCACGCCGAATTATTCCAATATATTTTGCATATTTTCAGCACTGTTCTCTGCCCCCCTGCACGGTTCTCTGGCCCCCTGCACGGCACGGAGATGACCCGCCATCAGAGATCGGCCCTCAATTCGCGCAAACTCAGGCCGCGCAAACTCGGGCCGCGCAAACTCGGGCCGCGCAAGGCCGTCTGCGTCGTGCGCAAACACGCCATCATCTGCCATGCAAGATCTAAAAACGGCACAAGGCCGTCTGACCGCCTTGCCCGGGGAGTAAAGGCAAGGCGGTCTAACGCGACAAAAGAAGCCTGCCAGGAGGCTTTCCCAAAGCGGTTTGAGATCTGCCCAACAAGCAGACCGCACGCTTTAGAAGGGTTTCCGACCAGAGCGGCCAGCATGTAGCCCGCTTCTCAAGTCTTTGGGTGCTCGTACGTGTTTGGCGCAGGATGCGCCATCCGGCTCGAAAGCCGCCCTTAGAGCGACTTTCGAGCAAAACGCATGTTTTGCGGTTAAGAAAGCGCGACCAACAAAGGATTTGAGAAGCGGGCGACCTGCTTGCCGAGCTGGTCGCTAACCGCTCTAGGCCAGCGCTCGCTCCGAGACGGCCGAAAGACGCGGCACCGCCCGCTCAACCGCGCATTGCGACGGCTCTTCCCATCCTTCTTCTTCGGCAAAATCCTCCTGTGGCGTGCCGTAAATAATGGCGCCCGCCATCCTCACGGTATCGCGCAGCAGGGTTTCCTTGCTCTCCATCGGATTAGTGCAGCCCAGGGCAAGCATGCAGCTGCGATCCAGATGGCTGGATACCGTCAGAAGCAGCAGGCAGGCGTTGCCCACCCGCAGGCGGAGCGACGACGCCTCCGTGTCAGGACAATGCGGCGCAATGGCGTCGAACACCGCGTTCAATCTGGCGGCGAGAAATGCCGTTGCAGCCTCCGCCGTCTCCGGATCATCATCCATTGCAAGGCGCGTCAGGAACTTGATGACTGTGTTGCCCCATTGCGATGCCCGCTTGAGATCATCCAGTGACAGCGCAAAGGCCTGAAGCACATCGAATATGGTGCCCCGCTTTGCATAGCCGGGAATTTCAACGGCCCAGTTCTTGTCGATCATCTGGAGAATTGCGGTCAGCAGACCCTGACGGTTCTTGAAGTGGTAATGCACCGCGCTGATGTTGTGACACTCAGCCTTCTCCACCACCTCCCTTAAAGGCACGTTCGAGAACCCCCGCTGGGCACTGAGCGCAATCGCTGCCAGGATCAACTTTTCTTTTGTTGATCCGCCCCTCTCTCGTCTGGTCTTGGGAAGTTTGGCAAGCGTCTTGCCCCCAATCGGCTCAGGCACATCACACAAGGCCATTTGGATAGTCCTTTCTCGCCTTCATGTTTCTCGGCCAACTGCGAGCGCTGTTCGATTACGGCAAAATTGCCGCCCCCCGCTGAAGCCCCGCAGCCGTGTTCGGTCTAAAAACTCCTGGAGACGCGGTCAGCAACCTGTGACGCACACCCGAACTCAGGCACAACCCGAACAAAACAAGGCATGAAAATCGGTCAATGCGCCCAAGTTCGACGAACGACGCAGATCGCTACGGAACAAAACCGAGTACCCAAAAGTGGCGCTGGCGACATAATGTCAGTGATTTTTGAATAATGCAACACCAGTAATCAATTTTTAATATTGCGTTGCGACACAAAATTAATTCGAATCTTTTATATTACTTTAGGAAAATGATACAACGACTTTAATTTGCACAGAATGTAACTTGGAATCCTTTTAAAGTTATCTTTCAACACCGGAGGAAACCGGCGTTCCCATATCCGGCGTCATGCTCTCAAGAGAAATTGAAATTTGATCAGGAGGCTGCTCCCAAGCGCTCGCGCTTCTATTCGAGGGGGCAGAAAAGCCAAAAGGCCCATGACTTGCCTGATTTGTCATTGGTCAATGTTGAAACTTGGCAACACTGATCGCCCAGCTTGAAGAACCACTCCCGCGTTGTGTTCTGCGTTATTCCGCCTTTGTCAGAGGCGCTCGGCCTTCGTTGCCGCTCTCAGCATTCGATCAAGCTCACGGTCCACCTTTTCATGCAGCGCAAGAAATTTCTGATAGATAGCCGTCGCCTCGGGCTCCGTTTTGGCCTTTGCCAGATGCTCTCTGGCCGAAATCTGGGCCAGCAGATGGCGGTAGAGCCCCCCAACCTCCTGCCGGCCGATCTGTTCGCCGCCAATCGCGCGAATTGCGCCGCCGTGCCGGGCCAGCAGCTTCTGCAAATCGGCGTAACGGCGATTGTTTCGCGTCAGCCGGGTGTCCGCTCGCCGCAGGAGGCGCTTTATCTCCGGCTTGCCGTCTGAGGCATCGACAAGAGTTGACCGCCCCCGCACCTCCCGCAGCAGGGAGCGCACCTCATTTTCCGTCTCTCGCACCTCAACGAGGGCGGCCTGCAAGCGCTCCCCCCGCAGATCCGGCGTATCGAGCACGATATGCTCAAGGCCTGAAATCCGGCGCTTTGCCTCTGCCATTTGCAGCAACGCATCCTGCTTCAGCTGATCGGGAAGGGATCCCTCGGCCGCCTTGCGCATGGCCTGCTCCAGCTCTGCGATCGTGCGGCGCGCCGAAACCAGGGCCGCGCTGAACTGCCTGCGCTCTGAAGTCGCCGTTCGCTGCTCCGCCTCCCGCGCGGCGGCATGTTCCCGACCCTTGCGCAGCGCGCCCCGAATAATGGCGGACTGCTCCCGCACCTCGTCATAGGCCAGCGAGATTTCCGCCGCCTGTCGGCTGGCGATCACCGGATCGGATGGCGGCTCGGCCCGGGCCGCCCGCTGCAATCGCTCATAGGCGGTGCCGAGCAGCGCATGGGCCGAGCCGGTCGTCCCCAGCAGCAGCGCAGGCTCCGGCCGCCGATCCCCGGCCAGCAACGTCTCCAGCAGCTTGAAATTGGCCTCGGCAGTATGGACAAGCGGCTCGGCCGCCGCCGCATAACCCGCAACGCTGATGGCCCATGCCTCCTGCACGGCGGCGCGGATGATTTTGCGCTGCTGCGCCAGCACAGCGGCAAATGAGGTGTTCTCCGGTGCCTGCGTTGCCGGGCGCAAGCCCGCTCTGGGAGCAGCGTGCAGGGCTTCCAGCTCCCGCACCGCCGCCGCTGCCCTGGCCGCCGCCTCTTCCAATCCCCGGATGCGCGAGCCTGGCCATTTCAGCGCCTGCGCCTCTGCGGCCTGCTGCGCCACATGGCGCGCGGCATCTCGCGCAAAGGCCGTCTCCTGCTCCAGCAGCATCAACGGCGCGGAAGGCTCTCCCGGCCCGGCAAGCCCCGGCCGCAATCCCTGAGGGCCCGCAGTCTGCAGCGCCGCCTGCTCAGGGTCGCCGCC
The DNA here is from genome assembly GCA_023427285.1 of Pseudomonadota bacterium. Classification (GTDB taxonomy): domain Bacteria; phylum Pseudomonadota; class Alphaproteobacteria; order Sphingomonadales; family Sphingomonadaceae; genus Pedomonas. The sequence goes on along the minus strand of JAEZBH010000498.1, from coordinate 1,211 downwards.
CGCTGGAAAAAGGCTGCGCCCGGCAACGAAAGCCAACGCAAGGCCGCCCGCGACCGCCGCTCCTGCAAGGTAAGGCCACAGCAACAGCCATCGCCCATGCAAGACGACCGGCAGGTGATGTTCTGACTGGGGAGCCAGCAGGATCAGCTCCTGTCCGCCCTCATCCCGGCGCATGGGCGCAAGATGTGGCTCCCCCAGCCCTTCACCATTCCCATGCAGGGGCGCGGCCTGATGCAAGCGATGCGGCCACGCCGCGCACCAGTCTTTCATGCTCCGGGGCCGGTCCATCGGCACGCAGGCCAGAGCGCTGGCAACCGCCTCGCGGAAGCGGGGGCTGTAGCACGCCCCGCTTTCAATCGGCCAGTCGATCGCACCCAAACGGGCTTGCGCCTGAGGCGGCGGCTCTCCCGTCATGCAGTGGTAAAGAACCGCCCCCAATGCATAAACATCGCTCCACGGCCCCGGCGATGCCACCGGCACCAGAAGTTCAATCGGAGAATAGGCCGCCTCCGGGCCGTCCTCCCACCCCCGCAGGGGCGCGCCTCCCGAAAAGCCGGTCAGCAGCAGACGCCGGTTCTGCCGCAGGATCACGGCAGGGTGAATGCGCAGATGGCACACGCCCGCGCTGTGCAGCTGCCCGAGCGCCAGTGCCAAGGGCCGGAAGAGCGCCAGCAGCTGGTCCTCTGGCAGTCGGCGCTGAAGGTCGAGTTCGGTTGCCAACGGCGTGCCGCCATAGCGATCCATCACCATGTAGGCGGTACCGCCCTCCATGAAGACCGAGCGCACGCGCGGCAAATGGGGAACGGGCCGCGCCGCGCACAGACCGGCCAGCGCCGCCCCTTGCACCAGAAAGGTCTCCCGGCCTGTCAGGAACGTCTCGCCCGCCGCTCCCTCACGGGGGCTGACACTGCCCATCGCCGTGCGCGCCCCGGCACCGGGCGGGAAAAACTCCTGAAGGAAAACGGCGTCCCCCGTTTCCGCATGAAGGGCGCTGTAGAGAACGGCATCCCCAACAACGCCCTGAACGCCCTCAATCCGCCAGACGCCCAGCGTTGCGCCGACAGACAGGGTTTGGGCGCATACCGCCGCCGTCATGCCCCCACCTGCGCCGCCCCAACCTGCTCCATTGGCACGGCTCCCTTTCCCCCTGGTTCACGGCTTGCCTGCAAGCCTGGCAGCAGAAAACCGGCGCGGGCCGCTTCAGGTTGCGA
>JAEZBH010000001.1 GCA_023427285.1 Pseudomonadota bacterium | reverse complement strand
GCTCAAAGGCGATGCGGTGGCTGATGAGCGGCTCCACGTCGATATTGCCCTTGGCCAGCATGTCGAGGCATTCGCCGAATTCGGCATGGCGCTTATCGGCAATGGAGCCTGCGATGGTGATCTCGTTTGCCATCATCTTGAACAGGTTGAGCTGAAGCGGCTTCTTGTAGAGCGCGATGATGATGAATTTGGAGCGGTACTTGGCGACCTCAAAGGCATCTTCCAGCGCCTTGATCGAGCCGGCGGCGTCAAGGAACACATCGGTGCCCACGAAAGGCACGCCGAAGCGCTCTCCCTTGCCGTGAAGCGCGCCCAGCGCCTCGGCCATGGGCTGGCGCATCGGGTTGATCGTGGCGGTTGCGCCCAGCTGCCGCGCCTTCTCCAGCCGGGCATCGGAGAGATCAATGGCAACGATGTCCCTGACGCCCCTGTGCCGCAGCATGACGACGGCGCTGAGGCCGATCGGCCCCGCGCCCAGCACCGCGACCCGGCTGTCAGGCGTCACCTGCGCCATGTTGATGCCGTGCAGCGCCACGGACAAAGGCTCGGCCAGCGCCGCCCGGTCAGCGGGCAAGGTGTCGGGAATGGGATAGATCGTCGAGCCGACCTTCGCATTGGGGATCAGGATGAACGGGGCCATCGCCCCTTGCGCGCCGCCGCCGCCGATATAGCCGTCATCCGGGTTCACCGCGCAGCGCAGGCCGGGGCGAATGGCGGGGTCCACGTCCGCCCCCACGCGCTCCACCACGCCCGCGAACTCATGGCCGATGGGCAGCGGCTCCCTCAAAGGCTCCGCGCCGCCAAGCCCCCCTTGCGCCACGTAGCCGAGATCGCTGCCGCAAACGCCGCACGCCAGCACCCGAACCACCACGTCGAGCGGACCCGGCGTCGGGACAGGCACATCGTCCAGCCGCATGTCCCCCGGACCATGCACCCGCGCCAGCTTCATCGTCTCCATGACACTCTCCTCCCGACATCTTTTGTACTTTCCGGCAGTTGAAGCCGATGCGCCGCCACGGGGCAACGGCAAACAAACCCCGCCCCCCTGCAACCTGCTGCACCCGACAGGGTTGCCCCGTGCGTTTCCCCCTCCAACAGGACACGCGGCAAAGAAGGACGCTCATGGCAACGAGCCGTCGCAACTTCGTTTTCTTCCTCGGCATTGGCGGCGCCACCATTGCCTCACTCACGGCGGCAGGCTTCCTCTACCGGGCCGCCGACCGGGGCAGCTTCTCAAACCTTCAGGCCGGACGAGCCTTCCTGCCGTGGGAGGAATGGAAGAACCGCCGCCTTGCCGGAATGGAGGCCGTGGCGCTGGCGGGCATTCTGGCGGCCTCATCGCTCAACTCCCAGCCGTGGTGGCTGCGGCTGGAGGGAGACATCATCGACCTTTATTTCCGGCGCACGAGTTATCCGGTCTATATCGACCCCTTCGACCGCGACGTGCTGCTCGGTCTTGGCGCCTGTCTTGAGAACATGGTCACCGGGGCCGAAGGGCTGGGCTACACGACCAACGTCACCCTGTTCCCCAGCACGGCCAATTTCGACCACGTTGCCCGGCTGGTTATGGGCAGGAGCGTTCCCAACGAGACCCCCCGCTTCCTCGCCATCGGCAACCGGCACACCAACCGCAACCCTTACGACAAGGAGCGGCTTCCCTCCGGCAGGCTTCTGGCCGACCTTGCCCTCATTCAGTCAAGCGATACGGCAATGGCGCGCTTTGCCCTGTTTCCGGCAGACAGCCCGAGGGGAGAGGACTTTGCGCAGGCCATGTCCGACGCCACCCAGGCCATCGCCGCCGACCCGGCCATGGTGCAGGAGCAATTCCAGTGGTTTCGCCAGACCATGCAGCAAACCGACGCCACCGCAGATGGCCGCAACTTCATCGATTCAGGCCTGAGCGAGCTTCAGGTGCGCACCGCCATGGCCCTGCCCGACATTACCGCGAACGATCTGGCCCGGTTCTGGACGCACCAGACCCTTGAGGTCCAGCTTCCCAACAGCCCGATGTTCGGCATCATAGCGGTTCAGGACAACGGCAACCCTGTTCAGATTCTGGAAGCCGGACGGCTGCTCCAGCGCCTGCATCTGGAAGCGACGGCGCAAGGGCTGGCCATGCAGGCGCTCTCCGGCATCAACTGGATGGCCGACCGCGAGGAAGCACGCGGCGTCAGGCGGGACTTCATCGACCGCGCCGCCAGGCTTTCCGAAAACCTTGGCGTCATGGCGGTTGGCCTGCGGCTTGGCTATGCGCGCCACCCCGGCCGGTTATCGCCGCGCATCGGCCTGCCGAGCGTGATGGTGCCGCGCATCGGCCCGCGCCCCTCTCCGCGCCCGCTGGGCGACACCGCGCCCATTCCCCGCCTGCGCCGCCGCGCCCCGCCGGCTCCGCCTCCCTGATGGACAATGGCCCCTGACGGACAATGGGCTTCAAGACAGAGGGCGCAACGCCGCAGGCTCGCATCAAAGCTGGACAATTTGACCGGCAAGGGCCACGGGATATCCCCGATTGCTTACGGACCGAGGCCCAAATGACGGACATCCGCGCTTCAGAAACAAGCACAGCCGAGAGTGCCGAGCGGCCGCTCAAGCCCGCGATCCTGCTCGGGCTGAAGAACCGCTGCCCCGCCTGCGGCAAGGGCAAGCTGTTTGCGCGTTTCCTCAAGGCCACGCCGTCGTGCTCCTCCTGCGGGGCGGACATGACCCTGCACGCCGCGGACGACCTGCCGCCGTATCTCTCGATCCTCCTCACCGGCCATATCGTCGTGCCGCTGATGCTGGAGGCGGAAACCGCTTACCAGCCGTCCATGACCTTTCACCTGATCGCGTGGCCGCTGCTGACGCTGGCGCTGTCGCTCGCCTTCATCCAGCCGCTCAAGGGCGGGGTCATCGGCCTGCAATGGGCCTACCGCATGCACGGCTTCGGCACCGGCGGGCAGCATCAGTAACCCGCGCCGGGCAACGGGAAATCTCATTCCGGGCACGCTCTGGCCGTCTTGCGCGACAAGACAGTGAAATCGCGCTGGAATTTTAAATGGACAGCTTCCAAACTCTCTTCCGAGCCGCCCAAAGCGGCTGATAAAACGGGGAGAGAGAAAGCACCATGCACAGCGCCGCTGCTGAGGCAATCAACGTTCTGGCCTTCTGGCTTGGCGAAGTGCCGCCCGAGAAGCGTTTCGTCCGCGATGATGCGCTGGACGCCAAGATCAAGTCGCGCTTTGCCGCGCTTCACGCCCGGCTGGCGGATGAGGTGCCCGAATCCTGGCGGCTGACGCCCGAGCGGATGCTGGCCGCCATCATTGTGCTCGACCAGTTCTCCCGCAATCTCTACCGCGACAGCCCGAAGGCGTGGGCCTGCGACCCGGCAGCGCTCGCGCTCACCCGCGAGGCGTTGTCCCGCAGCTATGACGAGCAGCTTCAGGGCGACCAGCTCCAGTTCCTGTTCATGCCGCTGATGCACAGCGAATCCGCCACCGATCAGGCGCTCTCTGTTGCCCTGTTCGAGACCATCGAGAACCCGGTGGCCTACGAGTACGCCAAGCAGCACAAGGTCATCATCGACCGGTTTGGCCGCTTCCCCCACCGCAACGCCGTGCTGGGCCGGCCATCGACGCCCGATGAGATCGAGTTCCTGAAGCAGCCGGGCTCCAGCTTCTGAACCGGGCGGCCTGCTAACCGGGCGGCTTGTCAGCAACCGGCATCAACCTTACCTTCCGCATACGCAATCCGAGGGAGGGACACCATGGACCAGAGAATGAACCGCACCATCCGTTTCATTCCTGCGCAGGTGTCCCATGCCGACTCTCACCCTCGATTCCCTCGCCGCCGCCACGCCTGACCAGCGGACGCTCTTCTCCGGCCTCACCCTGTCGACAACCCGCGAGCGCATCGGCATCGTCGGGCGCAACGGCGCGGGTAAATCCACCCTGCTCGCCATCGCGGCGGGACTGGCCGAGCCCGCCTCCGGCACAGTGTCCTGCACCGGCCGCATCGGCCTCTTGCGCCAGATCCAGCCGACCAGCGAGCCCCTTGCCGCCGTGCTTGGCGTCAAAACGGCGCTGGCCCGCTTGGCCCGCATCGAGGATGGCACCGGCACGCAGGCTGACTTTCAGGAGGCGGATTGGCTGCTGCCCGAGCGCCTTGCCGCAGCGCTGGCGGATGTGGGCCTTGAGAACCTCGACCTCACCCGCCCCGCGCACACTCTCTCCGGCGGCGAGCGCACGCGGGCGGGCCTTGCCCGCC
>JAEZBH010000477.1 GCA_023427285.1 Pseudomonadota bacterium | reverse complement strand
GGGCATGTTCGGCCACGGCATGGGGCGAGTAGGCGGGAACCCGGCCCACGGCGATCCCAAGCCGATTGGCAGCCTCCAGGTCCACGTTGTTGAAGCCTGCGCAGCGCAGGGCGACCAATTCCACGTTGTGCTCTGCGAGAGTTTCCAGAACCGGTTCGCTCAACACATCGTTGACGAAGGCGCAGACCGCCCCGCTGCCTGCGGCAAGTCCGGCGGTTTCAGGCGCTAGGCGGGCCTCCAGAAACGTCAGGTCATGACAACTGTTCCGATTGGCAGCGGTGAGGAAGTGACGATCATAAGGCTTGGTGCTGAACACGGTGACGTTCACGGCATCCTCCTGCCTTGCAGGTGGGGAACGCCGAAGGCTCGCCAGCCGTTCCGGGCCGGGTGGAAGGCGGCACCGCTGCGGAACACGGCGGCCGGTCAGGGCGTATAGCAGCCATCCTTTCAGGCTTTACGAATGCTGGCGCGCCAGGCGGCATCTCATTCGGGCGACCGCCGCAGTTGGTCAGCTTCGCGCTGCCGTGCAGGACCTTTCCCGCAATCAAGAATGGACGGGTGTCCCGGTGACAGAGAAACTCATCCTTTGGCTTGCCGACGTCGGGCTTGGCGATATTGCCGCTGTGGGCGGCAAGAATGCCTCCCTCGGGGAAATGATACGCGCACTGGCATCCCATGGTGTCCGTGTGCCGGACGGCTTTGCAACTACGGCGCTGATGTATCGGCGGTTCATCGACGAGAACGGGTTGGAGACGCGGATCAGCGAGGCGCTGGCGCGACTGGAGCGCGAGGAGATCTCTCTTCAGGAGGCGGGTGAGGAGATCCGCACCATGGTCCTTGAGGGTCAGTTTCCAAGCGATCTGGCTGACCCCATTTGCGGGGCCTATGCCGAGCTTGGCCGACGGATTGGAAGTGCAGATCCCGCCGTTGCGGTACGCAGCAGCGCAACGGCTGAAGACCTGCCGGAGGCCAGCTTTGCAGGCCAGCAGGAAACCTTCCTGAACGTGCGCGGCAAACAGGCCCTGCTGACCGCCTGCAAGCGGTGCTTTGCCTCTCTGTTTACGGACCGGGCCATCAGCTACCGCAAGGCGATGGGCATCGATCACCTTCAGGTCGATCTGTCTGTCGGCGTTCAGCAGATGGTCCGCTCGGATAAGGCCGGTGCGGGCGTGATGTTCTCGATCGATACCGAGACCGGGTTCCCTCAGGCTATTGTGATCAGCGCGGCCTGGGGCCTTGGAGAGACGGTGGTTCAAGGCAGCGTCAATCCGGACAAGTATGTGGTTTTCAAGCCGCTTCTGGAAGACCGGAGCGTGCGCCCCATCATCGAGAAGACGCGCGGTGAAAAGCAGCTCAAGCTGATCTATGACGAGGGCGGCAGCAGGCGCACGCGGTTGGTTGAGACCAGTCGGGCTGAGCGGGGCGCGTTCGTGCTGTCGGATGACGAGATCCTCGATCTGGCGCGCTGGGCCGCCATTATTGAGGCTCATTACGGTCGGCCAATGGACATGGAATGGGCCAAGGACGGCAAGAGCGGCCAGATTTATGTGGTGCAGGCCCGGCCCGAGACGGTGCAGTCCAGCCGGAAATCGGCCTACCTTCAGTATTACCACCTGAAGCAAAAGGGCGAGGCTCTGGCGCGGGGCGGGGCGATCGGTAACGCCATCGTGATCGGGACGGCCTGCGTCATCCGCCAGGCATCGGACATCGGCCAGTTTCGGGACGGGTCCATCCTCGTGGCCGATATGACCGATCCGGATTGGGTGCCGGTGATGCAGCGCGCCGCAGGCGTGATAACGGATTACGGCGGCGTGACGAGCCACGCGGCAATTGTGAGCCGCGAGTTGGGCCTGCCGGCGATTGTGGGTACCGGGAATGGTACCAGCACCATCAGGGACGGTCAGGAGATAACGCTCAGCTGCGCTGAAGGCGAGGTGGGAACGGTTTATGCCGGGCGGCTGGATTTTGAGGTCAACACCCTTGATCTGAGCGCCCTTCCCGAGACCCGCACCAGCATTATGGTCAATCTGGCCAATCCGGGTGCGGCGTTCCAGTGGTGGCGTCTGCCGGCAAAGGGCATCGGGCTTGCGCGGATGGAATTTATCATTAGCGCGCACATCAAGGCCCACCCCATGGCTTTGCTCTATCCGGACCGGATCAGCCGGGAGGATCGCCGTGCTATTGGCGCGCTGACCAAGGGCTATGCCACCCCTGCGGATTATTTCGTCGAGACGCTGGCGCGGGACATTGGGCGGCTTGCGGCGGTCTTTTATCCCTACCCCGCCATTGTGCGGCTGAGCGATTTCAAGACCAACGAGTACGCCAATCTGGTTGGCGGCGGGCCATTCGAGCCGGAGGAGGAAAACCCCATGCTCGGGTTCCGCGGCGCTTCCCGCTATTACAACGAGCGGTATCGGGACGGCTTCGCTCTTGAGTGCAAGGCGCTGCGGCGGGTGAGGGAGGAGCTTGGCTTTCGGAACGTCATCATCATGATCCCCTTCAGCCGCACGCCCGAGGAGGCGGACAAGGTGCTTGCCGTTATGGCCGAGCACGGCCTTGCGCGGGGAGAGAAGGGGCTTCAGGTTTACATGATGTGCGAAATTCCGGCCAATGTGGTGCTGGCCGAGGACTTTGCCCGCCGCTTCGACGGGTTCTCCATCGGCTCGAATGATCTGACCCAGCTCGTTCTGGGGGTTGATCGGGATTCCGGTATGCTCGCCGCGCTTTTCGATGAGCGCAACGAGGCGGTTGAACGGATGATCGCCGAGACGATCAAGAAAGCGCACAGTGCAGGCATCAAGGTTGGCATTTGCGGTCAGGCCCCCTCCAACTATCCGGACTTTGCCGCCTTTCTCGTGCAGGAGGGCATCGATTCCATCTCCCTCAATCCGGACAGCTTTGCGCGCTCGGTCGTGCGCATCGCAGAATTCGAGGCCGGGGAGGGGCTGCCGGAGAGGCCAGGGACCTCCCGATGAACGGGCGTGGGCTCATGCGCGCGATGCAGCTCGACGCTCCCGGTGAAGCGCTTCGTCTGGTGGAGCGGCCTTTGCCCTCCTATGGCCCCGGAGAGTTGCTGATCGAGGTGTCGGCGTGCGGCGTCTGCCGGACGGACCTGCATGTGGTGGATGGCGATATTCGCGGACCGCTGCCGATTATTCCCGGCCATGAAGTTGTGGGACGCGTGGCGGCTGTGGGATCAGAGGCGTTGGGCTTCAAGGTGGGGGAGCGGGTTGGCGTGCCGTGGCTTGGCCATACGTGCGGCCACTGCGCCTACTGCCTGACCGGCGCGGAAAATCTGTGCGACACCCCGGTCTTTACCGGTTTCAGCCGCGATGGAGGCTACGCCACGCATTGCGTTGCCGATGCCCGCTACTGTTTCACCCTGCCCGAGGGATATTCGGACGCCGCCGCCGCGCCGTTGCTGTGCGCGGGCCTGATCGGCTATCGCTCCTACCGCATGGCGGGCCCGGCGCAGCGGCTGGGCTTTTACGGCTTCGGCGCTGCGGCGCATATTCTGGCGCAGGTGGCGGTTGCGCAGGGTCGGGAGGTGTACGCCTTCACCAGCCCGGGAGATGAGAAGGCCCAGGACTTTGCGCGCAGCCTTGGATGCGTTTGGGCGGGGCCATCGACTGACAGCTCCCCGGTTGCGCTTGATGCGGCAATCATCTTTGCGCCGGTCGGCTCATTGGTGCCCGCTGCTTTGCGTGCCGTGCGCAAGGGAGGCCGGGTTATCTGCGCCGGGATATACATGAGCGACATTCCCTCCTTTGCCTATGCCGATCTGTGGGGCGAACGGCAGATCAGATCGGTTGCCAATTTGACCCGGCAAGACGGTGAGGAATTCCTCTCGCTGGCCGGAGTGGTGCCCATTGAAACGGCGGTTGAGGTGTTTGCGCTTGAAGAGGCCAATGAAGCGCTGCGCCGCCTGCGTAGGGGCGAAATTTCCGGGGCAGCCGTGCTGAGACCATAAGAAACGCGGACGTGGTGGAAGGCATGAGCAGATAACGGAACTGGTCCAAAAGCCTAGCGTTCACGAGAAAATCTATTTCCACCGGCTACCGTGACGGGTTCGTGACGGGTTGCCTTGGATTGGGGAGCGCCCAATGGTTGACCCGATCACAGAACGGACTGTGCCTGGCGCGAACCGTGTGCTGTGGACAAGCACCGCTGCGTTCACGGTCTGCTTCGCGGTTTGGACAATATTTGCGATCATCGGACTCGGCATCAAGCAAGAGCTTGACCTGTCCGACACGCAGTTCGGATTGTTGGCGGGCACCCCGGTTTTGACGGGATCCTTGGTCCGTGTCGTCCTTGGCATCTGGTCGGACCAGATCGGCGGACGCCGGGTCTATGCTGCCGTCATGATACTGGCGGCAATCGCCACGTTCTTGTTATCGTATGCCGACACTTATGCAGAGATGCTGTTGGCCGCGCTCGGTGTCGGGCTTGCCGGCGGCAGTTTCTCGGTCGGCGTGACCTACGTTTCCAAATTCTTCCCGCCCAATCGGCAGGGCACCGTGCTTGGCATTTTTGGCGCAGGCAATGTGGGTGCTGCTGTTACAAAGTTCTTTGCGCCCTTCGTCATGGTTGCAATGGGTTGGCAGGCGGTTGCCGAGATATGGGCCGCCGGGCTCGTCATCATGACCGTGATCTTCCTAGCGCTGACCAAGGAAGATCCGGATCAGGAGGCCCGCAAGCGCGAGGGACGTCGCGCCGAGTCCATGGCGAGCCAGCTCACGATGCTCAAGAACGTGCAGGTGTGGCGCTTCTCGCTTTATTATTTCTTCGTGTTCGGCGCTTTTGTGGCCCTGACGCTGTGGCTGCCGCATTATCTGGTGGGCGTTTACGGTCTTGATGTGCGGGCCGCAGGCATGCTGGCCGCATTCTATTCGGTGCCAGCCAGCCTCTTTCGCATTTACGGCGGTGTTCTGTCGGACCGCTACGGGGCGCGGGCGGTCATGTATGCCACCTTCGGCGTTTCGGTGATCTGCACCTTCATGCTGTCTTACCCGCCGACCACATACCTCATTCAGGGCATCCGCGGACCGATCGAGTTCCACACCGAGATGAGCCTGATCCCGTTCCTCGTGCTGCTGTTCATTCTCGGCTTTTTCATGAGCCTCGGAAAAGCCGCCGTCTATAAGTACATTCCCGCCTATTATCCCCGCCACGTGGGCGTTGTAGGCGGTCTCGTCGGCATGATCGGCGGACTGGGCGGTTTTATCCTGCCGTTGGCCTTTGGCGCCCTGAATGACCTCACCGGGATCTGGACCAGCTCTTTTGCCCTGCTTTTTCTGATCGTGACGGTCTCCTTGCTCTGGATGATTGCAGCGATCCGCAACATGGAGGCGCGTGCGCTGCGGACCGGGCAGGCCTCTGATGTCACGGAACTGCCCGAAATGCAGGGTCTGGGCGAGCCGGGGGTTATACCGCCGCCAAGCCGCACCGCGCCGCTGGTGGATTGGCGTCCCGAAGACCCGGAATTCTGGGCGAGGGTCGGACGGCCTATCGCCCGTCGCAACCTGTGGATCTCCACATACTGCCTGATGCTCTCGTTCTCGGTCTGGATGGTCTGGAGCGTGGTGGTGGCGCGTCTGCCCGCCATTGGCTTTGATCTGACCACCAACCAACTGTTCTGGCTGGCGGCGGTGCCCGGCCTTTCGGGGGCCACGCTGCGCATATTCTATGGCTTCTGGGTGACGATGCTTGGCGGGCGGCTCTGGACGACCCTGTCGACCGCCTCCCTGCTGATCCCGGCCTTTGGCATCGGCTATGCGGTGCAGAACCCTGACACGCCCTTTATCATTTTCCTGGCCCTGGCCCTCTTGTGCGGATTTGGCGGCGGCAACTTCTCTTCATCCGTTGCCAACATCAGCTTCTTCTTTCCCAGAAAGGAGAAGGGAAACGCGCTCGCCATCAACACCGGTATCGGCAATCTGGGCGTCAGCCTGATGCAGCTTGTGGTGCCGGTCGTCATTACCATGAGCCTGTTCGGCGCGCTTGGCGGTCAGGCGCAGGTGCAGAGCAACGGAACGCTGCTCTGGATGCAGAATGCCGGTTTCGTGTGGGTGCCCTTTGTTATCATCGGCACGATTGCAGCGTGGTTCGGCATGAACGACATCGTCAGCGCCAAGTCCAGTTTTGCTGAGCAGATGGTGATTTTCCGGCGCAGCCACACCTGGCTGATGTCCTGGCTCTATACCGGGACCTTCGGGACTTACATTGGCATGTCCGCCGGCTTCCCGCTGCTCTCGAAACTGGTGTTCCCAAGCATCGATACCCTCAAATATGCCTTTATCGGCCCCTTGGTCGGGGCGCTTTCCCGCGCGGGCAGCGGCTGGATATCCGATCGCGTCGGCGGAGCAATCGTGAGCTTCTGGGTGTTCATTGTCCAGATACTGGCCATCCTCGGCATCATCTGGTTTCTTAACAGCCATAGCTTCTGGGGCTTCTTCTCGATGGTGCTGCTGCTGTTCTTCGCCAGCGGTGTCGGCAATGCCTCTACGTTCCAGATGGTGCCGGGCATCATGCGCATCGCACTGGAGCGCAGCGAGCCTGACATGCCCGCCCGTGAACGGCATCTGCAGGCCGAGCGGGAATCTGCGGCCATTACCGGGTTTATCGCGGCCATTGCAGCGTATGGTGCCTTTTATATTCCCAAGGCCTACGGCACCTCGATCGACATGACCGGCACGGCAAATGCCGCACTGTGGGGATTTCTGATCTTTTATGTGACCTGCGCTTTGATGACCTGGTTCGCCTATAGCGGGCCGACCGGGATACTTCGAAACCAAAGCCGACCGAAGGCGTTCGGTTCGGCAGGGCCCGCGCCGACCAGATAATTTTTTTCCTTGATGCTGCGGGGATATAAGGGGAACTGGAATGAGTCATTTCCTCGATCGTCTGACTTACTTCCGCAGGGAACGGGGCACCTTTTCACATGGGCTCGGCATCACGACCACTGAGAGCCGCCAGTGGGAGGATGCCTATCGCAAGCGCTGGGCGGCGGCCAAGATCGTCCGCTCCACGCATGGCGTGAATTGCACCGGATCGTGCTCGTGGAAGATTTACGTCAAGGGCGGCATCGTCACCTGGGAGACGCAGCAAACCGATTATCCGCGCACGCGTCCCGATCTGCCCAACCATGAGCCGCGCGGCTGCCCGCGCGGGGCGAGCTACAGCTGGTACCTTTATTCAGGCACTCGAATTAAATACCCGCTGGTGCGCGCCCGCATGCTGCGCCACTGGCGCGATGCCCGCAAGACGCTTTCCCCTGTTGCCGCATGGCGCTCCATCGTGCAGGACCCGGTGAAGCGCCGAGACTGGGTGGTCAAGCGCGGTCGCGGCGGCTTCGTGCGCGCGGGCTGGGACGAGGTTGCGGAGATCATCGCCGCTGCCAATGCCTATACGATCAAGGAATATGGTCCGGATCGCATTGTGGGCTTTTCGCCCATTCCCGCCATGTCCATGATTTCCTATGCGGCGGGCAGCCGCTACCTGTCTCTCTTGGGCGGCGTGCTGCTCAGCTTTTACGACTGGTATTGCGACCTGCCGCCGTCATCCCCGCAAACGTGGGGCGAGCAGACAGACGTTCCCGAGAGCGCTGACTGGTACAACTCCAGTTACCTCTTGGTGTGGGGATCAAATATTCCCATGACCCGTGCGCCCGATGCCCACTTCTATGCCGAAGTGCGTTATCGGGGTGCCAAGGCGGTGGTGGTTTCCCCCGATTATAACGAAGCCACCAAATTCGGAGACCTGTGGCTCAACCTGAAGCAGGGCACCGACTCTGCTCTTGCGCTGGCGCTGGGGCATGTGGTGCTGCGCGAGTTTTATGTGGAGCAGGAGGTCGGATATTTTTCCGATTATGTGCGCCGCTATTCGGATTTCCCCATGCTGGTCAGTCTGGTGGAGCGCAACGGACGTCTGGTGCCGGGGCGGATGATCCGCACGGCCGATATTCCCGGCAATCTTGGCGAGACCAACAATCCGGACTGGAAGGTGGTCGCTATTTCCGAGGACAGCGGCGATCTGGTTGCCCCCTTGGGCTCTATTGGGTTCCGTTGGGGCGAGCAGGGCAAATGGAATCTGGAAGAGAAGGACGGCGCTGGCAATGACGTGCGCCTGCGGCTCTCCATTGCCGGGATGCACGACGAGGTGAGGCCTGTCGCCTTCCCGTATTTCGGCCATGTCGCCCCGCATGATTTCGTTGCCACGGATCATGAAGAGGTGATCGAGCGTCTGGTGCCGGTGAAGAAACTGGCGCTGGCGGATGGAACAGAGGCCCTGGTTGCGACCGTGTTCGACCTTTACTGCGCCAATTACGGCGTTGACCGTGGCTTTGGCGGGCCGAACGTGGCGATGAGCTACGACGACGATATTCCGTTCACCCCTGCCTGGGCGGAGAAAATCACCGGCATTCCCCGGAAGGCCATCATTCAGGTGGCGCGCGAATTTGCCGATAATGCCGCGCGAACCGAGGGGCGGTCGATGGTCATCGTGGGGGCGGGCGTCAACCACTGGTACCACATGGATATGACCTACCGCGGCATCATCAGCCTTCTGGTGATGTGCGGCTGCATTGGCAAATCGGGCGGCGGCTGGGCCCATTATGTGGGGCAGGAGAAGCTCCGGCCGGTAACCGGTTGGCTGCCGCTGGCCTTCGCACTCGATTGGGCGCGTCCGGTCAGGCAGATGAACGGCACCAGCTTCTATTATGCCCACACCGACCAATGGCGCTATGAAACCCTGAGGATGTCAGAGTTGCTCTCTCCGCTTGCACCGGCGGGAGACTGGCCCGACAGCCCGCTCGATTACAACGTGAAGGCCGAGCGCCTGGGCTGGTTGCCATCAGCGCCGCAGCTTCAGGCCAACCCGATCGAGATTGGCCGCCGCTT
>JAEZBH010000531.1 GCA_023427285.1 Pseudomonadota bacterium | reverse complement strand
TGGGTTAACCAGCCACAACAGGTGGTGGGACCAACCGGCGGCGCTCACGCCTCCTCTGTCCATTCGCGCCTCCCCCATTTCAATGTTAAAATAGAGTCATGCCTGACTCAACGTTTTTCATCGGACGCGCCTCGGATGGCGCGGTGGACACCATCCACTACGACCCCGCCGACCTGACCACCCACGCCGTGGTGATCGGCATGACCGGCTCGGGCAAGACGGGCCTGCTGATTGCCCTGCTCGAAGAAGCCGCCCGCCAGGGTCTGCCCGCCATTATTATTGATCCCAAGGGCGACCTGACCAATCTGCTGCTGCACTTCCCACAGCTTCGCCCCGCCGACTTTGCCCCCTGGATCGACGCCGAGACGGCCCGCCGCCAGTCGACCACAGTTGACGCGCTGGCTGAGACGACCGCCGCCCGTTGGCGCGAGGGTCTGGCGGAGTGGGGTCTTACCCCCGCCGATCTCGCTGCCCTGCGCGACCGGGTGGACTACTCCGTTTTTACCCCCGGCTCCACGGCGGGAACGCCGGTGAACCTGCTCTCCTCCTTTGAAGCACCCGGCGCGGATTGGGAGACGAACCGCGAGACCCACCGCGAGCGGGTTGCCGCCACAGTCACCGCGCTGCTGGGGCTGGTGGGCCTCAGCGATGTGGATCCGCTCCGCTCGCGCGAGCATATTTTGCTATCCAACATCTTCGAAAATTCTTGGAGCCAGGGGCACGACCTCGACCTTCCATCGCTGATCGAACAGGTGCAGCAGCCGCCCTTCGACCGCCTCGGCGCCTTTCCGCTGGACCGCTTCTTCCCGCAGAAAGACCGCTTTGCCCTGGCGCTGCTGCTCAACAACTTCCTCGCCGCGCCGTCATTCCAGGCGTGGATCGAAGGTACGCCGCTGGATGCTGCCGAGCTGCTCTACTCCCCGCAGGGCAAACCACGCTTCTCGATCTTCTACCTCGCGCACCTGGCTGAGAGCGAGCGCATGTTCTTCGTCACCCTGCTGCTGGCATCGGTCGAAAGCTGGATGCGCAGCCAGCGCGGTTCCAGCGGACTGCGCGCCCTGCTGGCCTTCGATGAAATCGTCGGCTACCTGCCCCCGGTGGCTAACCCGCCCTCGCGCCCGGTGCTGCTGCGGCTGCTCAAGCAGGCACGCGCCTTTGGCCTGGGGCTGGTGCTCGCCACGCAGAACCCCTCGGACCTCAACTATAAGGCGCTTTCCAACGCGGGCACCTGGTTTATTGGCCGCTTGCAGACCGAGCGCGACAAAAACCGCCTGCTGGATGGCCTCCAGGCGCTTGATACCGGCTCTGCGGGCGGCTTTGACCGCGCCGCCTTTGACCGCCAAATTTCCAGCCTGGAAAAGCGAGAATTCTTGCTCCACAACATCCACCAGCCCGGGCCGCGCACCTTCCGCACCCGCTGGGTGATGAACTACCTGGCTGGCCCGCTCACCCGCGCGCAGATTCCGCTGCTGCGGAAGAGCACGCCGCCAGCTGCCCAGGCCAAAGCACCTGTACCCGCGCCCCAGCGCGTGCCCACTCCTCCGCCAGCAGCGTTTGAGTCGACCACCGCATCCGCTGCACCCGTGCGCACGCCCGCCCCCGATCAGACGGCCGTGGCGCAGGCCCCAAAACCGGCTCCGTCGAGGACGCCCGCGCCCGCCCCGCCGCGCGTTCAGCCCGGGACTTCTATCCGGCCCCCGCTGCCGCCCGGCATGACCGAGGTCTTCCTGCCTGCCGCGCTCTCGCTCAACCGCGCCCTGGCCCAACTCGGACCGCTGCGCGGGCCGTTGGAACCGGCAGGTATGGCATACGCCCCCGCACTGGTCTGCCAGGCCACCGCCCGCTACCGCGCACAGCGCTACAACGTCGACCAGGCGCGCATCTTCGCGGCGCTGCTGCCTTCCTCCGAGCCGAACCCGCTGGATTGGGATGCCTACGCCCGCCCGCCGTTTGATTCCGCAGCGCTCGCCGCCCGCCCCCCTGTGGAACCGGTCACCTACCTGCCGCTGCCCGGCGTGTGGTCCACCAGCCGAGGCATTGCCTCGCTCCGCCGCGGCTTCCTCGATTGGGTCAACCGCACGGGAACCCTCTACATCCTTGCCAACGAAGCGCTGGGGGTCTACGGCGACCCCGGCATGCCCGAGGCCGAATACCGCCGCCGGCTAGAGACCGCCATGCGCCAGGGGATGCAGCTGGAGCAGGCCAAAACCGGCGCATCCTATGACGCGAAGATGGAGGCCGTCCGCCGCCGCATTGAACGCCAGCAGGGGCTGGTGGAGCGCCGCGAGGACACGGTCGATGAGCGCAAGGGTGAACAGCGCGCCGCCGATATTGCTGTGTTCACCGGGCTGCTCACCGGCAAGAAAAAGCCCGTCTCGCAGACGATCAACAAGCGCAAGCAGACTCGCCAGGCCGTAGGCGCGTTGGAAGAAGCCAAACGCCTGCTCGATTCGCTGGAGGATGAGTGGCGCGCGCTCGACCGGGAGCGCCAGCAGGCCATGGATCGCATCCGTGATGTGTGGCTCGACCGCGCTGCCCGGGTCAGCAGCGTGCCCATCCCGCCGTTGAAAAAAGAGGTGGCCCTCGATCTGTTTACCATCGCGTGGCTGCCGGTCTACCTCGTGCAAAGCCCCGATGGGATGATCGAAGCGCCAGCTTACTAAGAAGTTATGGTACGACTCAGCGTTTCATGCTGTAGTAAAGAAAAGGATCAGGGAGTTTTTGTCGTATTCCGTGCGACAAAAACTCCCTGAAATTTATCGTAGGCACGCAAAGGTGCGCGATTCAAAAAACGGCCCTGCTGCTGGGGCACCCCACAAACGTTTAAGCTGTAAATTTTGTTAATTGCCCGCTGTTAAACACTTGCATCGGAAAAAATCCTGTACAATTGTATGTGCGGAAAACAACATCACAATAGGCAAACACCCCTATGCCCATACCCCTGTCGATGGCACTGTACGATTTTTTGCCCAACGTTATTTTTGCATTGGGCGCATACTGGCTCTGGCGCGGCCCCTACCGTTCACGGATCTTCCTGACCGGGGCCGGTCTGGTTTTTGCCAATGGCATCACCAAGGCCGTTTGGAAACTCATCATCGCGCTGGGCGGGCCGGACGTCGTCTGGCTCTCGCAGATCTTTGTGATCCTGCTGCCTACCGGGTTTGTGCTCATGTTCATCGCGGCGCTGCGCGTGGCCCAGCTGGAAAGCGCCCGCGCACAGGGTGAACCAAAAGCCGCCCCCATCCTTGCCGTGCCGCCGCTGATGGCGATGTGGAAGCTGCCGTTTATGATCACAGCGACGCTTGCGGTGATCGCCACGTTCTCCCTGTGGATCGCGGCTGCCGCACGGCGCAAAAACACCGCCGCGGGGATCGGCTTTGCCGCCGGGCTGGCCTGCATGCTGGGCATGTCGGCGCTCTCCGGTTCCAGCATGGTCCTGGGGCTGCACTGGGTCGCGCAGACGGTGAACACAGTGGGGCAAAGCTTCTTTGCATTCGCCGCCTATTCGCTCACCCGCCCGCGGACCGCATAGCCGTCAGATTTTTCCAGAACGCTGGAGCACCGCGTAGACTGCCAGCGCCGCTGCCATCCCCGCCAGCGAGGCGGCGATATCGTGCGCGTGAAAGGCGCCCAGGCCGAAAATCTGGTGCGCGTACTCAATTAGCACGCACATCGCCATCACAAAGACATTGATGAGTGCGAAAAACGGCCAGCTATGCAGAATATCTGGCCGCTTTTTCCATTCGGACAGCCCCAGGGCGATAAAGAACGGCATGCCAAATGAGCCGCCCAGGCTGGGCATGAATCCGAGCGCCAGCGCCAGCGAACCGGCGGCGTCTGCCATACCGGGCCGGATCATATAGGTGAGCCATAGCAGGGCCAGTCCGCCCAGGCCAAGAAAGTAGAACCACCGGAATGCCGGGGGCCGGTTTGCGAGTGTTAGCGACATAGAATCTCTTTGTAGAAAAGGGTATTGAATTTTTGGAGATGGTTATTTTACCGCAAAGTTGTTGCTCTTTCGTACCTGGGCACGCGTAGGCCGCGAGCTACCTTAATTACGCGATTTACCCGTACATCCCCCACACTACGGCGTCGGCGATGCCATCACCGGAGTTGCCGGCGGGGTAACAACCGGCAGTGGATGCTGCGCGGGATCAAAATCGGTCAGGTGGATGTACACCCAACCCTGCCCGCCCTCGAACTCTGGCGACGTGATCAGGATCCATTCGCCCCCGGGCGATTGGGCGATGGCAGGCATTTGCGCTCCGCTGGCCACCCGGCCCACGATGTCATACAGCGCGCCCGGCCCGCTGCGCGCGTTGACGAACCCATCCCCGCTGACGGTCAGCAGCACTGCCCCGGCGGGCGCCGTGATCGCGGCGGTTGGCGTTACGGGCTCGAGGGTGGGTGTATTCTTAACCAGAGTCACCACGCGGGTGGGCGCGGAGGTTGCTGTAAAATCGGTTGTCGCGAACGGCGCGATGGTAGGCATTGGGG
>JAEZBH010000118.1 GCA_023427285.1 Pseudomonadota bacterium | reverse complement strand
GCAGAAGGCTTTGGCGGCGGCAGCGGTTGGTTCGGTCAGGTCCGATGGGTGTGGGTCCAACCCCAGGCACAGCAGCGAGCCGGTTGCCTGCGCTCGCGCTTCGAGCATCGAGAAGAAGGTATGCGTCATGAGTTCCTCAGTGTCTTACGCCTTGCCCAGTACCATCGCCAGCAGCGCCATGCGCACGTACAGGCCGTACTCCATCTGGCGGAAATACGCGGCGCGCGGATCATCGTCCACTTCCATGGTAATCTCGCCCACGCGCGGCAGGGGATGCATCACAATCATATCTTCTTTTGCCTGGGTCAGGGTGTCGGGCGAGATGATAAAAGCGTTTTTCACCTGCTCGTATTCGTCGACGTTCTCAAAACGCTCTTTCTGTACGCGGGTCACATACAGTACGTCGCTCTCCGCGATCACCGGATCGAGCGTGTAGTATTCGGCCTGCTGGATGCCCTTGGCATTCAATTCTTCAATAATATGGGCAGGCATGCGCAGGATTTCAGGCGAGACGTAGTTGATCTTCACGTCGAACAGGGTCAGAAGGCGGGCCAGCGAATGCACTGTGCGACCGTATTTCAGGTCGCCGACCATGGTTACGGTCAGCCCGTCAATGTGGCCCATTTCCGCCTGGATGGTGAACAGGTCGAGCAGGGCCTGGGTGGGGTGCTCGCCGATGCCGTCACCAGCGTTGATGATGGGCTTGCGGGCGTATTTCGCCGCCAGCTCCGCCGAGCCAACCTCGGGGTGGCGCAGCACGATCACGTCGGCGTAGGCTTCCAGCGTGCGGACGGTGTCGGGCAGCGATTCGCCCTTCGAGACGGAGGAGTAGCGCACTTCGTTGATCGGGATCACGCTGCCACCCAGGCGCTCCATTGCAGCGGTGAAGGATGAGGAGGTACGGGTGGAAGGCTCGTAGAACACGCTGGCGAGGATTTTGCCCTTCAGCAGGTCAAAGCTGCCGATGCGGCGGACCATTTCTTCCATCTCCAGCGCGACCCCGAAGATGTGCTCCAGGTCTACGCGCGAGAACTGTTTGACCGAGATGATATCTTTGCCGTAGAAGGCGGTATCTTGCTTGTCGCCGAAGGGCAGGTGCTTGCTGTTCTTGTACGTGCGGGGGGTGTGCATAGCCATTGTCTTTACTCCTTTGGTGGTTACCGAATTATTGGTGAAGATTGCTTACCGCAGAGGGCGCGGAGTAGCGCAGCGTTTTAAGATTTTTTTATTATTATTTCTCTTTCTTTTCTCTGCGTGTCTCTGCGTTCTCTGCGGTTGAGATTCTTACGTTTTGTCCATAGCCAGCGGGGGCCAGGATTTGGCCGTGTTCGTAGGCGGTTTGCCCGCGCAGAACAACGCGCTCCACGCGGCCGCGAACCGGCATGCCCTCGAAAGGGGTCCAGCGGGAGCGGGTGAAGGTCTGCGCGGCGGTGATGATGCATTCGGCGTCCGGGTCGATCTCCACCCAGGTTTCTGGCTGCTCGGGTAGGTGGAAAATGCGGCGCGGATTATCCACACAGCGGGCGATCACATCGTCCAGCGTGAGTTTGCCCGCATGTACGGCGGTGAACAGCATGGGCAGGGCCGTCTCCAGGCCGGGAAAGCCGGGGGGCGGGTTTGGGCCGTCCTTTTCCTCCAGCGTGTGCGGTGCGTGGTCGGTGGCAAAGCAGTCGATCACGTCCAGATTGTCCCATAACGCCTGAACGTCGGTGGGGTCCGCCAGCCGGGGGCGCACCTCGCCGCGCGCGCCTGCCAGCCGCGTGCCCTGGTCGGCAGTGGAAAGGAACAGGTGGTGCGGCCCGACCTCGCAGGTGACCGGAAGCCCTTTCTCTTTGGCCTTGCGGATGAGCAGGATCTCTTCGCGGGTGGCAACGTGCGCAATGTGGACGGAGCGGCCCGCCATCTGGGCAACCAGGATTACCGCGGCGATACTGCGCCCCTCGGCGTGCGCCACAATCGGTGAGTCTGCGGGCCAGCGCTCGAAGTGCTCCATCCAGACGGTCATATCATCCAGCCGCAGCGGGCCGTACGTCTGGTCGAGGTACATCTTCAGCCCGGCGCTGTGCGGCGCGAGTGCGTGGGCCGTGGCGGCGTTCTCCGGCCCTGCGCCGAGATACTGCGCGTAGTCGCAGCGAGCCTTCTGGGCGGCAGGCTCTAACGAGAGGGCCAGGGTTTCCCGGTCAACGATGGGCGGTTTGGTGTTCGGCATCGCAAGCACCATAGTGAAACCGCCTGCCAGCGCTGCCTGGGTGCCGCTGTCCCAATCTTCTTTATGAGTAGCTCCAGGCTCGCGCATATTCACGTGCGGATCGATCAGGCCAGGGATTCGCATCATGTGACCTCCATCACGAATTAGGCACAAAAAAAGAGAGCCTTTCGGCTCTCTTTTTTCAAAAAATGGATGAAACAAAAAAATGAAAAATAAAAACGTGCTGAGGCAGGTGCCTCATTGTGTGTTTGTGGGATCGAAATTTGTCTCGATTTTTCATGCCGGACGGATTCTACGCAGAATCAAAAATCTGTCAAGAGAAAAAGTGAAATTGCCCCAATGTTTCGATCCTATTCTGCAAACAGGATCGAAACATTGGGGCAATTTTGGAATGCCTAACCGTAATGGGGTGTGGTGTAGCAGTAGATGTAGTATATGATGCCAGCGATTACGTGCTGTACGTAGGCCAGATAGCCTGCCAGGGTGCGCGGGCGTTCTACGGGGTGTTCGAGCAGGAAGCGGATGGTGGCAGCAAACAGGATAAAAAGTGCTATTTGCGCGCTCCACAAGAAATTGCCATGCGTGTAGCGCGAGCCCAGCTCGATCAGCAGGTAGAACTGTGACGCCCCCCAGGCAAACGTGGCCCAGGCCAGCAGCATCGCCCGGTCACGAAGCATCGCCCGGAAGTTCAGCGCTAGCACTGCCAGCGGGAAGACGATCGACAGGAGGAACTTGATCCCCAGGTGCTCAGACATCATGCTGGCAGCAACCAGAGGCATCAACGCAATGCCGCCATCGGGCTCGCCGGAGATATAGGTGATCACAAACTGCGGTGCCAGGAACAGCACGCTGGGCAGCCCCATGCCGATCACCAGCAGCTTCCAATCCACCGGGCAGCGCTGCACAAACTGGCGGTAGAGCACAAACAAAACCAACACTGGCCCGAGCGATACGGTGTAACTGGGTTTTAGAAACGTCCCGGCGGCAAACACCAGAAAGCAAAATGCAATATGCCACCCGGAATGGCGCGGGGTTTCCAGCGCTGACAGCGCGTAGAAGAACATGATTAGCGCCATCGGGCGCAGCACGTGCACCGTGGGGTTGTGATAGTTTGCCAGACCCAGATAACCGAAATAATAGTAGCCATCGAGCAGACCTGGAAGAACAACTGGGGTAACGATAACCAGCGAAACTGCAGCAGCCGCGCGGAGCAGCGCATTTGGGCGGTTTTTCAGCGCGCCAAACCAGAAGTACAGGATTAATGCTGCAGCCACGCTGCTCAACACCTGGAGCAAGATGGCGCTCTGCCAAAAGTCAATGCGGTTGCGGGAGATCAGCCACAAGAATATCAAAAAAAGCTGCCACAGAGAGTGCGCCAGGGTAAAGGCAGGCACCGGGCGGCCGTGAAACATATTTAATGCGAAATCAATATGGGAACTGTAGTCATTATCCGTCGGCGTCATGATCCGCAGGGTATCGATAGGCAGGCGGATGGCGACGACGGCAGCAATGAGCGCCAGAATAACGAGGTAGTTCTGCGATGTAAGAAAACGGCGTGCGGACTGAACCGCCGGGGAAGAGGCTATTTTTTTGATCATCAACCAACCATGCGTCGTGTAGGGTGGATTGAGTATATCACGACTGTTTTCGCTGGTCTTAACCGCAGCTCAATCCACTCGGTCAAAAATAAAACCACCGGCGCGTGGAATGCACCGGTGGTTAAAGTATTTTGGTATCTGCTAGGCCATCTGGAAGTTCTTGACCGCCATCCCGGCGATGCTCTTGCCGATGCTGATGGAGGCGGTGGCAGCGGGCGAGGGCGCGTTGAGCACGTGCACCATGCACTCAGCCTCAACAATGCGGAAGTCGTCGACCAGCGCGCCGTTGGGCTCCAAGGCCTGCGCGCGGACGCCGGAACCGGCGGGGTGCACGTCTTCCATCCTCAGCTCGGGCATCAGCCGCTGGAGGGCCTTTACGAATGCGCTCTTGCTGTAGGAGCGGTAGAACTCACCAAAGCCCATCTTCCAGTGCTTGAGCGCCATGTGCCAGAAGCCGGAGTAGAAACC
>JAEZBH010000472.1 GCA_023427285.1 Pseudomonadota bacterium | reverse complement strand
CCTGCATGGTGCGTGAGCGCCGCCGGGGTTGAGTGACTTACTTACCAGCCGTCATCGTTGAATAGCTGGTGATGAGGTTGCGATAATCGGGGATGTGGTTGGAGAACAGCGCGCCCAGACCCTCGATGTCGTTGCGCCAGTCGCGGTGCAGTTCGCAGGCAACGCCGAACCAGGTCATCAGCTGTGCGCCGGCGGCTGACATGCGATCCCATGCCGAATGGCGGGTGATCTCGTTGAACGTGCCCGAAGCGTCCGTCACCACGAACACGTCATAGCCTTCCGCAAGGGCGGAGAGCGTCGGGAACGCCACGCACACTTCCGTCACCACGCCTGCAATAATGAGCTGCTTCTTGCCGGTCGCCTTGATGGCGGCAACGAATTCCTCGTTGTCCCAGGCGTTGATCTGGCCGGGGCGGGCAATATACGGCGCATCCGGAAACTGCTCTTTCAGCTCGGGCACCAGGGGGCCGTTCGGGCCGGTCTCGAAGCTGGTGGTCAGAATGGTCGGCAGGTTGAAATATTTGGCCAGGTCGCCCAGCGCCAGCACGTTGTTCTTGAATTTGTCGGGGTCGATGTCGCGCACCAGCGACAGCAAACCCGCCTGATGGTCCACCAAAAGAACGGCGGCGTTGTCCTTGTCGAGGCGCACATAAGGCTTGGTCATGGCTTTTACTCCTGTTGAATTTGCCCGCACGGAAGGGGTCCCTTCCTGACATGGTTCAGGGAAGGGTCGGGTCGAGGCGGGCAGGCCCTTGCCGATGTTGAAAAGAAATGGGGTAGGGAGGCCCGGCTCCCTGCCGTGGCAAGGGCCGGGCCTTTTGTTCTTACGCGGCGTTGGTCACGAAGCGACCGTTATTGAAATCATTAATCGCCTGACGAATTTCCTCCTCGGTGTTCATCACGAACGGGCCGTAACCCGCAATGGGCTCATCAATCGGCTCGCCGGTCAGAACCAGAAGCGTCGCATCGCCATCCGCATGCACGGTTGCGGTTTTGCCCTCGCGGCTGAGGAGCAGCACTTCGGCTTCACCGGCCTGCTGGCTCTCGCCGTCCGCATTGCTCACCGTCACATGGCCGCCCAGCACCACAAGGAGGCTGGTGTGACCTTCCGGCAGATCAAGCGTCACGTTCGCGTCAACCCGCAGGCGCACGTCCCACATGTTGATGGGCGTGAAGGTGCGGGCTGGGCCCTTTGCGCCCGCCAGTTCTCCGGCGATGATGCGCGCGGTGCCAGCGCCTTCCGGCAGCGTCACCGTTGGAATGTCTGCGGCGGTAATGCCCTGGTATCCGGCCGGGGCCATCTTGTCCTTGGCCGGAAGGTTGACCCAAAGCTGCACCATGCGGAACGGGCCGCCGGTTTTGGCGAAGGCTGGGGAGTGGTACTCCTCGTGAATAATGCCGCCCGCCGCCGTCATCCACTGCACGTCGCCGGGGCCGATGACGCCGCCGTTGCCAGCCGAATCCCGATGTTCCACCTCGCCGTCATAAACGATGGTCACGGTCTCGAACCCTCTGTGGGGGTGTCGGCCCACGCCCCGCCGATCCTTGGTCGGGTCGAAATAGCGCGGCCCGGCATAGTCCAGCAGCAGGAACGGGCTGATGTGCGCGCCCAGCGAATTGTAGGAGAAGAGCGAGCGAACCGGAAACCCGTCGCCCACCCAGTGGCTGCGATCGTTGCCGAAACGGCCCAGAATCTTCTTGCTCATGTCGTGTCTCCTGCGCGGCTGCCGCACTCGGGCAGCGCGGTGTTGCAGTTGAGATAACACTGCAACGTGAGTGCCGAAAGATTGCGGGAAACGACGCATCGTCCTATCAATAGAACGATGAACGATCTGAACGACCTCGCCTACTTCGTCGCCGTGGTGGATCACGGCGGCTTTTCTGCGGCTGCCCGCGTGCTCGGCCTGCAAAAATCCAAGCTCAGCCGCCGCATTCTGGCGCTGGAGGAGCGGCTGGGCGTGCGCTTGCTGAACCGCTCGTCGCGCCGGTTTGCGATCACGGAAATCGGGCGGGAATATTACGAGCGCTGCGTTGCCATGCTGGTGGAGGCGGAGGCGGCAGACCAGCTGATCGCCCAGGCGCGCTCCGAGCCGCGCGGCGTCATCCGCCTCAGCTGCCCGATTGCGCTGCTGTCCTTCCAGTTCGGCGCGCTCATCAGCCGCTTCATGCAGGAAAACCCGGCGGTCGAGGTGCATCTGGAGGCAACCAACCGCCGGGTGGACGTGATTGCAGAGGGGTTTGATCTGGCCATTCGCGTGCGCTTCCCGCCGCTGGAGGCAACTGACCTCGTGATGCGTCAGCTTGACCAGAGCACCCAATGCCTTGTCGCCAGTCCTGCGCTGCTGGCCGCGCCGCTGGCCTCGCCCGCCGATCTTGCGGGTCTGCCCAGCCTTGATCTCGGCCCGCCCCGGCGCGATCACGCATGGCGTCTTGCGCACCCTGACGGGCAGACCGCCACCGTCCCGCATCGCCCCCGTCTGGTGACGGATGACATGGCGAGCCTGCGTGAGGCGGCGCTTGCCGGAATCGGCATCGTGCAGCTGCCCACCATGATGGTCTGGCAGGATGTGGAGGCGGGCAGGCTGGTCCATGCCCTGCCGGACTGGCGGCCGCAGGCGGGCATCATCCACGCTGTGTTCCCGTCACGGCGCGGCTTGCTGCCCTCCGTGCGGGCGCTTCTGGATTTTCTGGGCCGGGAATGCGTGGCCGAGCGTCAGCGGGCGGCGCTCATGCTGGCCAAGCACGAAGGCTTTACCTCAGCCGCGCCGCCGTTCGTCACGCTCTGATCTGCCTTTACACCGCCGGGGCGTGGCGCGCCTGGCCTTGCCCCAGATACTGGTCGAACGCGGCGGCCACCGCGCGCACCAGCGGGCGGGCCTTGCTCTGCACGCGGATGGTGTAGCGGCTGCGCTCGGCAATGCCGTCGGCCACCAGCGTGTCGAGCATCGGCGTCGAGCGGGCCAGCACCTCGTCCGGGCTCACGCCGAAGCGCTGGCAGATGGTCTCCAGATCGACCGTGTAATCGCACATCACCCGCTCGATGATGGCAGCGCGCAGCCGGTCTTCGCGGGTCAGCGCATAGCCCTTTACGGTTGCAAGGTTGCCGCTCTCGATGGCGCGCAGATAGTCGCCGGTCGTCACCGCATTCTGCACGAAGCCGCCGGGCAGCCGGCCAATGGAAGATGCGCCAAAGCCGATGAGCGCGCTGGCATCGTCGGTGGTGTAGCCCTGAAAGTTGCGGTGCAGCGTGCCTTCGCGGGCGGCAACGGCCAGCGGGTCGGAGGGGCGGGCGTAATGGTCAAGGCCAATGCGCTGGTAGCCAGCCGTTTGCAGCACGGCGGCAATGTACTCGGCCTGCGCGTGGCGGGTTTCCGCATTCGGCAGGGTTTCTTCTGCAATCTTGCGCTGGTGCGGCTTGAAGCCCGGCACATGCGCATAACCGAAGACGGAGAGGCGGTCCGGCGCCAGCCGCAGCACGCGCTGGGTGGTCTCGATGCAGGAGAGCACGGTCTGCTCGGGCAGGCCGTAGAGCAGGTCCATATTCAGCGACAGAATTCCGGCGCGGCGCAGGTTGTGGGCGGCCTCGCGGGTCTGGTCGAAGGTCTGCACCCGGTTGATGGCGTGCTGCACCTTGGAATCGAAGCTCTGCACGCCAAGGCTGGCGCGGTTCACGCCGCCTTCGGCCAGCGCGGCGCACATCTCTGTCGTCAGGGTGCGCGGGTCGATCTCGACGGCGATCTCGGCGTTTGCCGCAATCTCGAACCGGCGGCGCACATGCGCCATCAGGTCAATGAACTGCTCCGGCTTCATCAGGGTCGGAGTGCCGCCCCCGAAATGAATATGGGTGACGGTGCGCTTGCCGTTGAGGTGGCCAGCGGTCAGGTCAATTTCCGTCTTCAGCGCCTCAATGTAGCGCGCAATGGGCTCGTCGCGCTTGGTCACGCTGGTGTGGCAGCCGCAATACCAGCACATCGCCCGGCAAAAAGGCACGTGAAAATAAAGGGAAAGCGTGTCGTTCTCAGGCAGGGACGTCAGCCAGGCGCCATAGTTGCTGGCACCGATCTCCGCCTTGAAGTGGGGAGCGGTCGGGTAACTGGTATAGCGGGGCAGCAGCCGATCGGCATAACGCATTACAACGTCGGACATGACGCGGGACTCTCCTGAACCTTTATTGGTCTGAATCGACCCAAGTCGTTTGCCTTGGTTAACCATTTGGCGCTTTGATCTGGATCATGTCCCGCCCGATTTCGCCGCTGCCGCGTCACGTCTGGGCTGCGTCCTTTTGCTATGTTTATTTTCGCAGAGGAACGGGGTAAGGGAAAAGGATAGCGGTTAAGAAGCGTCTGGCAGTTGTTCCTTTCGGGTGGGCAACGGCAAGATTGATAAAAGCAAGAAACTAAAGTCCTGTGTGTTGCAAACGTCTGCCTTGGTGACATCAAGGGGGCCAGTGCTGCTGCCGCTTCATGAAACCTGTGCCTTTTTTTGGGCGCGATAGTAGGCAGTGCTCCAGTATGTCGATCATGCAGCCTTCCGCTGAGTTCGATCCTCCCGCGCCCACGCTGGATGAGGGACACCCGTGCAGCCAGTGCGGTGCCCGTTCCAAGGCGATCTGCGGGGTGCTTGAGAGTGACGAGTTGCAGGCGTTCCGCAAGAGCGGCTCCACCCAGCGGCTGGAGCCGGGCGACACGCTGTTCTTCGAGGGCGACCCGGCCCGCAGCGTCTACAGCATCACCGAGGGGCTGCTGCGCCTGACCAAGATGCTGCCCGATGGCCGCCGTCAGGTGGCGGACTTCCTGTTCCCCGGAGATTTTCTGGGGCTGACGCTGGAAGACGGTCACGCCTTCTCGGCAGAGGCGGTCACTCCGGCGCAGGTGTGCCTGTTCTCGGCGGCGCGGTTCCAGGCTTTTGCCGGGGCGCACCCGCATCTGGAACGCCGCCTTTACGTTCTGGCGGCGCACGAGCTGGCCGCCACCCGCCAGCAGGTTCTGCGTCTGGGCCGCAAGTCGGCAACCGAGCGCATCGCCTCCTTCCTGTTGATGCTGGCCAGCCACAACTGCCCCGGTCCGTGCGGCAATGGCGACGGCAAGATGCTGTTCCTGCCCATGTCGCGCACGGACATTGCAGATTACCTCGGCCTGCGGATCGAGACGGTCAGCCGTGAATTCAGCCACCTGAAGGCAGACAAGATCATCCGTCTCGTCAGCACCCAGCAGGTTGAAATTCTCGACGAGGCCCGCCTGCGCGCCATCGTGACGGGCGATCTGGAGGAAGATGCCTTCAGGTCGTTCTGCGATTGAGCTGAACCCGTACCTGCCTGACCTGTCTTACCTGACCCTGGCCCTCTGACTCTGGCCTTCTGACTCTGGCCTTCTGACTCTGGCGCGGAACAATCCCCGCGCTCCGGCGATGACACGGCGGAAGAGTTGGAAGGAGCCGGGCGTTGGATGTCCTTGTGGTCATCGATGAGGATCAGGGCACGGATGTGCGCTGCCGGATCGCGCTGGCGCTCGCCCGCATCTGCGGCAGCTACATTCATTGTCTTCAGGTCACGTCTCCCAATGCCCTGATTGCCTCCGGCTCGTTCGGCACCGCCCGCATGCTCGCCGAGCGGGCCGATGAAATCGGCCGTCACAAGGAAGCGCTTCATGCCGCCATGCAGGAGCGTTTCGCGCCGCTGGGAGACGGCTGGGATTACCGGTGTTTCGATGGCGATCTGGCCCAGACCATCACCGAGCAGTCGCGCCTCGTTGATCTTGTCCTGCTCAACTCCGTCCGGCAGCCGTCGCGTCTGAATGGCGCGGTGCCGGGTGCGGCTGATCTGGTGCTGCGCCTTCGCCCGCCGGTCATGGCCATCCCTGAGCTGGCGGGGCCGGAGACGGCAGCCGGGTTCATGCCCAATGGCAGCGTGCTGGTTGCCTGGGACGGCAGCGTCGCGTGCGCCCATGCCCTGCGCAACGCCGTGCCGTTGCTGAAATGCGCTGCAACCGTGGTGGTCGTGACGGTGGAGGGAGAGCGGCCCGGCATCGGCGGCGAGCAGGTGAGGGCCTATCTTGGCCGTCATGGCATTACCTCCGAGGTTTATGAGCTGCCGCTCGGGGATCGCACCGTCACCGCCGTTTTGCTTGAGGCGGTGCGTATCTATCATGCGTCCTATCTGGTGATGGGCGCGTTCGGGCATGGCAGGGCGCGTGAATTCCTCATGGGCGGCGTCACGCGCGATATGCTGAAGCGCTGCCCGGTGCCGTTGGTGCTGGCGCACTAAAGTCCTTCCAGGCGTTTCTTGAGGAAATGAGCACGGGTCCACTGTCCGCTTGCCGCGCGCCTTCCGCTTGTACGGTCGGACCGTCAGGTGTCGCGCAGCGTAGGCGGTGGTGGCTTCATGGGTGGTGGCGAGCAGTACATGGACGGAGCAGCGCCAGAGCAGGCAGGCAATTCCGGGGTCGGCGGAGAGCTTCCGCCCGAGCCCGGCCTGCCCATGCCGCGCCGCCTTGCCGCGATTGCGGCGGTATCGTTCGGTACGGCGCTGGTCGTTCTCGACAGTGCCATTGCCAACGTTGCGCTGCCCACCATCTCGAATGATCTTGGCGTTGGAAGCTCGGCCGTCGTCAGCGTGGTGACGGTTTATCAGCTCGTGCTTGTCATGCTGCTGCTGCCGTTCTCGGGGCTGGGAGAGCGTATCGGCCTCAAGCTGTTATTCCAGCTTGGCCAGCTGGTGTTCTGCGTGGCCAGCCTGCTCTGTTTTTTTGCCAACAGCCTGCCGTTTCTGCTGATCGTGCGCGGGGGGCAGGCCGTGGGCGCGGCCGCCGTGCTCAGTGTCGGCTCGGCGTTGATCCGCTCCATCTACCCAAGCTCGCAACTCGGGCGGGGCATGTCCGTCAATACCATGGTTGTCGCCGTATCTGCGGCGGTGGCGCCAACGCTTGGCGGTTTGGTGCTTGCGGTTGCGCCGTGGCCGTGGGTGTTTGCCAGCGCGGTGCCGTTTGCGCTCATCAGTCTGGCGTTCGGGCACGCTCTGCCGAATATAAAGCGTCAGCGCGCGCCTTATGACGTGCTGGGCGCGCTTTTGTGCGCGCTCATGTTCGGGCTGATTATCGCCGGGCTTGAAAGCGCTGTGCATGGCGACAGTCCGGTGGTGTCGCTGGGCGTGGTTGGGGCGGGCCTGTTTCTGGGCGTGATCTTTGTGCGCCGCGAGCTGGCCGATCCCGCGCCGATCCTGCCGGTTGATCTTCTCGGCAGCCGGGCGCTCGCTCTGTCGGCTATGGGAACGCTCACGGCCTTTCTGGCGTCCATGACGATCTTCGTCACGCTGCCGTTTCGCCTCCAGATGGGGTACGGCATGAGCCCGACGGAGGTCGGCGCGGCGATCGCCCCGTGGCCGATGACGATGCTGGTGGTCGCGCCCATCGCGGGCTGGCTTGCAGACCGTTATCCGGCGGGTATTCTGGGCGGCATCGGCATGTTGATTGCCATGTGCGGCCTGACCTCGCTTGCGTTCCTGCCCAAGGACCTCACCCTGTTCGAGATCGGATGGCGCATGGCGCTCTCCAGCACGGGCTTTGCCATATTCTTCTCGCCCAACGCCCGGCTGATCGTGGGCACCGCGCCGCTCAACCGGGCCGCTGCCGCCGGAGGTCTGGTCTCAACGACACGCATGCTGGGCCAGACCGCGGGCGCAACGCTGGCGGCGTCCCTGCTCGCCGGAAACGCTGCCGGATCCTCAACGCCGCCGCTTATCGCCACCGGCCTTGCGTTTGTTGCGGGGCTGTCCAGCATTGCCCTCATCTACCGCCGATCCAGGCGGCGCACCGGAAGCTGAGCCCCCTCCTGACCGCACCAAATCTC
Source organism: Pseudomonadota bacterium (assembly GCA_023427285.1). GTDB lineage: Bacteria > Pseudomonadota > Alphaproteobacteria > Sphingomonadales > Sphingomonadaceae > Pedomonas. The sequence goes on along the minus strand of JAEZBH010000472.1, from coordinate 5,590 downwards.
TTTCATGGAATATGAAATAATTCCGATAACAAATTATTTTTAAACAGTCTTTTCGCAGTGATCTCTGAAGGCGTGTCCATTCCGGCAGGCGGGGCTTGCGCGTGCCGTAAAATCGCGCCGTATCGTCCAGATGCCGCTCAGGATGTGGTCAAACTTGCGCAAAGGCGCAGCTCAACGGTTGCCCGACGGGAAAATGCCGTTACTAAAGGGGCAGGCACCTGAAGGGCGGAACGCGCCGGTTCTGTTCTTCGTCTTGCGCCCCCGTTCGAGCAGTAGTTGAGGTTTGATGCTGATCTGGCTGATCCTGATCGCGTTTCTGGGCAGTTGCCTTGCCGGGCCGGTTTCGCGCGCCGCAGGCAAATGGGCCGGATGGTTGCTGGCGTTGTTGCCGGCGGGCCTTTTCATCACCCTGATCAAGATTTCACCCGTCATGGAGCGGGGCTGGGTGCTGGGCGACGGGCTGAACTGGGCGCCCTATCTCGACCTTTATCTCACCTTCCGTCTCGACGGCTTTTCGTTCCTCATGACCCTGCTCATCACCGGCATCGGCGCGCTGGTGACGGTCTATTCCGGCGCTTACCTGTCGGATAAGTCCCCGCGCGACCGGGGTCGCTTCTTCACGCTCATCCTGTTGTTCATGACCGCCATGCTGGGCGCGGTGCTGGCGGACAATCTCATCGTCATGCTGGTGTTCTGGGAAGCCACCAGCATCCTCTCGTTCCTGCTCATCGGCTTTGATGGCCGCAGCGCGCGTGCGCGCCGCTCGGCGCTGATGTCGCTGTACGTGACGGCGGCGGGCGGCCTCGGGCTGCTGATGGCGATTTTGCTGATCGGCCAGGCGCTGGGCACCTATTCGCTGGGCGAGGTGAGGGCGCGCGCCGGGGAGCTGGCGGCCAGCCCGCTCATCATTCCCATTCTGGCGGGCCTGATGATCGGGGCCTTCACCAAATCGGCCCAGTTCCCGTTCCATTTCTGGCTGCCCAACGCCATGCAGGCCCCAACGCCCGCATCGGCCTATCTGCACTCGGCCACCATGGTGAAGCTGGGCATCTACCTGCTGGCGCGTTTCGAGCCGGTCATCGCCAACGTGCCGGGCGGGCGCTGGGTGCTGGTGACGGTGGGCGGCATCACCATGCTGATTGCGGCCTTTCAGGCGCTGAGGGCCGAAGGCTTCAAGACCGCGCTGGCCTATTCCACCATTGCATCGCTCGGCATTCTCGTCACCCTCATCGGCCTGACCGGGCCTGCCGCCTCCGTTGCCATGGTCGGGTTCCTGTTCGCTCACGCGCTCTACAAGGCGTCGCTGTTCTTCTGCGCCGGTTCGGTTCTGCACGCCACGGGCCTGCAAAACCTGCGCGCTTTGGGCGGGCTCATCCGTCTGCTGCCGCTGACCGGCGTTGCAACCCTGCTGGCCAGCCTGTCCATGGCGGGCCTTCCGCCGTTCTTCGGGTTCATCTCGAAGGAATTCCTGTTCCAGGCGCAGCTGGAGAGCACGTCGGCGCTGGTGCCGCTGGCCATCATCGTTCTCGTGAACGCCACCATGGTCGGCATTGCCGCTGTCATCACGCTGCGCCCGTTCTTCATGGGCCGGGGCAAGATCTCCGAGGTCGAGCACGGCGAGACGCCCGGCCTCGTCATGCCGCCGCTGGTGCTGGCGCTGGCGGGTCTGGTGCTCAGTCTCGATCCCGCCTGGCTGTCCAACAACGTGCTGCGTCCGGCGGCGGTTGCGGTTTACGGCGAGGCGATCGAGGTGCAGGTGCAGCTCTGGCATGGCATCACGCCCATGCTGATGCTCAGCTTTGTCGTCGTCATCATCGGCGCGCTGATCGCCTGGTACTGGAAGCCCATTCACCTGAGCTTCCGCAAGAGCAAGCTGTTCGAAGTTATTGATTTTGATCGAATCTTCGAAGACCTGATTGATATGCTCCAGAAGGGTGCCGCCCGGCTTGCCGGTCTGGTCCAGAATGGCGACCTGCGCATTTACCTCTGGGTGGTGCTGGCTTCGGTGAGCGCGCTTTTGGTCTATGCCTGGAGCGCGGCGGGGCTGCTGCCGCGCCTGCCGCAACTGGAGGCGCTGCGTGTCGGCCCGGCGGTGGTGGCGCTCGTCGGCATGGCCGGCGCTGTTGCCGCGGCGCGGGCGCGGGGCCTGCTCACGGCCATGATCGCGGTGGGCCTTGTCGGCTTCTCGGTTGCCGTCGGCTTCATGTTCAACGGCGCGCCCGATCTGGCGCTGACCCAGTTCACGGTCGAGGCGCTGATCGTTGTGCTGCTGACCGCGCTGCTGCTGGCGGTGCCGCTGGCCGCGCCCTACACCCGCACGCGCATCGAGCGCCGGTTCGATCTGCTGCTCTCGTGCGGTGTCGGCGTTCTGCTGTTCCTGGCGCTGGTGGACATGACCTCGGCCAGCCACGGCGGGGCCATCAGCAGCTTCATGGGCAACCAGAGCTATCTGGCTGCCAAGGGGCGCAACGTGGTCAACGTCATCCTCGTTGACTTCCGCGGCTTCGACACGATGGGCGAGACGGTCGTCATCGCCATGTCGGCGGTGCTGGCGTGGTCGCTCTTGGGGCCGCGCCTGCGCGAGCAGGCGTGGAGCCGCGAGGCCCGCTCGCCGTTCATTTTGCAACTGACGGCCCCGGTTTATTTCTGGCTGCTGTTCATCACCTCGCTGTGGGTGCTGCTGCGCGGTCATGACGAGCCGGGCGGCGGTTTCATCGGCGGATTGGTCGCGGCGCTGGCGTTTGCCATCATCGCCATGGCCTATGGCCTTGAGCGGGCGCGCCAAACCCTGCGCATTCACCCGGTCTCGCTCATCGGCGTCGGCATGGCGCTCACGCTGGTCAGCGGCTTTGCCGGCATGATCGAGGGCGGGGCCTATCTCACCCATCTCTGGTATGAGGGCGAAGCCTTCAAACTCAGCACAACCATGGTGTTCGATCTGGGGGTTTATATCGTCGTGCTCGGTGGCGTTCTCTCGTTCCTGTTCGGCTTGCAGCGGGGAGCAGAGAAATGAACCTGCTCTACGCGTTCATGGCCTCCGTCATCGTTGCCTGCTCGATCTACATGATCCTCTCGCGCAATCTGGTGCGCTTGATGCTGGGCATGTCCATGCTGGCAACGGGCGTAAACATCGTCATCTTCCTGGCGGGCAACACCCAAAGCCCGCTGCCGCCGCTCATCGAGAAGGGCGCGATTGCCTTGACCAATGCCGCTGATCCGCTGCCCCAGGCGCTCATCCTCACCGCCATCGTCATCGGCTTTGCGCTGACGCTGGTGCTGGCGGCGCTCACGCTGCGGGCCTGGCGGGCGGAGCGCACGCTGAACACCGGCCAGATGCGCGGCGCGGAAGATCTGGGCGATCCCACCCGCCCCGGCAAGCGGGAGGGCTGAGGCAATGGACGGCCTGACCCTTATCGCCCCCGTCATCGTGCCGCTGCTCGGCGCGGCCATTGCCGCCATCCTGCATGGGCGGCCCGTTGCCCAGCGCACCGTCATGGAGATCAGCGTCGTCATCATGGCGCTGGCCTCGCTGCTGCTGTTCCTGAAAGTGAAGGACGGCTACGAGCTCATCATGGCGTTCGGCAGCTGGATTCGCCCCGTCGCCATCAGTTTCCGGGGCGATGCTCTGGGGGCCATGCTCTCGCTGGTGACCGGTCTTATCGGCGTTGCGGGCATGATCTACGCGCGCGCAGATGTTGCCGCGCGTCGGCGTCGCTCGGGGTTCGATCCCATGTTCCTGTCGCTGCTGGCGGCGGTGAACGGCGCATTCCTGACGGGCGATCTGTTCAACATGTATGTGTGGTTCGAGTTGATGCTGGTGTGCGCGCTCGGCCTCATCACCATCGATCGCCGCAAGGCGCAGATCGACGGGGCGGTGCGCTATGCGGCGCTGAGCATGATGGGCGCAACCTTCATCCTCGTTGGCATCGCCTTCATCGTGGCCGAAGTCGGCACGCTGGATTTCCGCGACCTGCGCCTGACGCTGGCCTCGCGCGAGCTGACGCTCTCCATCGTGACGGGCGGCGCGCTCATGCTGGCGGGTTTTGCCCTGAAGGCGGGCCTGTTCCCGCTGTTCTTCTGGTTGCCCGCCTCTTACCACACCGCGCCCATCGTCGCCTCGGCGGTGTTTGCGGGCCTGCTCACCAAGGCGGGCTTTTATGCCTGCATGCGGGTTCTGGTCACGCTGTTCGGCGTTGAGATGCTGCCCGGCTTCCCGACCGTCATCGGCCTTGCTGCGGGCCTCACCATGCTGATTTGCGCGGGCTGCGCGCTGGCTCAAACGGATTTGCGCCGCCTGTTCTCGTTCCACATCATCGCGCAGGTGGGTTACATGGCCATGGGCCTGTCCATTGCCACGCAGGTGGGGCTTCAGGCCGCGATCTTCTATATCGTCCACTCCATCATCGTGCAGACCAACCTGTTCTTCGCCGCCGGGGCCATTTACCGGGCGGACGGCAGTTTTGATTTGCGCACGGCGGGCGGTATTTCCCGCTCCCAGCCGCTGCTGGCGGGCATGGTTGCCGTGCCCATTCTCTCGCTGTCCGGCATTCCGCCGTTCTCCGGCTTCTGGGCCAAGCTGACGGTGCTGCGCGCCGGGTTCGAGCAGGATTTGATGCTGCTGCCGCTGGCGGCGCTGTTTGCGGGCCTGCTCACCATCATCTCCATGGGCAGCGTCTGGGCCAACGGCTTCTGGGCGTCCCGTGCGGGCGGGCGCATTGCCCGTCCGGTGCCCACCTCCATGTTCTGGGCCATCGCCACCCTGTCGGGGGCCACGCTGGCCATCGGCCTGTTCCCCGGCGCGCTGTGGGAAGTGGCGGGCATTGCCGCCCATACGCTTGAGATGGGAGGGACGCGCTGATGCTGCTCCGCCGTATCCGGGCCGCTTTGTCTCTGGTTGCCACCTTCTTTTACGATCTGGTGGCCTCGTCGGTTGCCGTGGCGAAGATCGTGCTGTCGCCGTCCTCGCCGCAGAGCCCCGCCATCGTCGTTTACCCGCTGGATGTGCAAACCCGGTGGGGCGTGGCGCTGATGGCCTATTTCATCTCGCTGACGCCGGGGTCCACCTGCATTTTCGTGTCCGAAGACTGTCGCCGCCTTTATATTCACCTGTTGAATGCCCCTGATGAGGCCGCGGCGATTTCCCGGTTCAAGCGGCTTTATGAACGCCGGGTGCTGGAGTTGGAGCAATGAGCGATCTCATTCCCCTCATCGGTACGATCTTCGGCCTGCTGCTGGTCGTGCCCCTGGCATTGGCCGCCTGGCGCATGATCAAGGGGCCGGGCGTGGCGGACCGGTTCGTCGCGCTCGACATGCTGACCGGCGTTGTTGTCGCTCTCTCCGCCGTCACCGCGCTGGCCACCGGGCGCGGGGCCTTTCTCGACATCGGCCTTGGCGTTGCCCTCATCAACTTCGTGGCAACCGTGGCGCTGTCCGCATTTCTTGAGCGCAAGGGGAAGGGGTGATGGACCTGTTGCTTCAGTGTATCGGCCTGTTCCTGCTCACCGTGGGCGTCGTGTTTCTCATTGTGGCGGGCATCGGCGTTGCGCGCCTGCCTGATGCCATCCAGCGCATGCACGCCTCCACCAAGGCG
>JAEZBH010000394.1 GCA_023427285.1 Pseudomonadota bacterium | reverse complement strand
TGCGGCCCTTTTTTTATGATTACGCCCCTAGAGCGGTTTGCAACCAGCTTGCAGCAGGCCGCCCGCTTCTCAAATCCTTTGTTGGTCGCGCTTTCTTAACCGCAAAACATGCGTTTTGCTCGAAAGTCGCTCTAAAGAAAAAGCCGCGCTCCCGAGGGAGCGCGGCCAGGCTTCGTGGCAATGCGTGAGGACCATAGGCCCACCACAAACATTACATCTAGATGTCTTGTGCCAGTCGTCCATAGAGATCGGGACGGCGATCTCTGAAAAATCCGAAGGCGAAGCGGTGCTTCTGGATCAGGTCGAGATCGAAGGTGCCGATGACGACGCCGGTCTCGCCATCGCCCAGTTCCGAAACCTTGTCGCCGCGGTGGCTGGAGACGAAGCTGTGACCGTAGAAGTGCTGGCCGTTCTCGTCGCCAATGCGGTTGGCGGCAACCACCGGCACGACGTTGGAGACGGCGTGACCGATCTGGGCCCGCTGCCAGAGGGCGCTGGTGTCCAGATCCTCGTCATGCGGCTCTGAGCCGATGGCGGTTGGGTAGAACAACACTTCCGCGCCTTGCAGCATCATGGCGCGGGCGCATTCCGGGTACCACTGGTCCCAGCAGACGCCAACGCCGACGGTGCCGTAGCGCGTCTTCCACACCTTGAACCCGGTGTTGCCGGGGCGGAAGTAGAACTTCTCCTGATAGCCGGGGCCGTCAGGAATGTGGCTCTTGCGATAAAGGCCCATGATCTGGCCCTCGTCATCGATCATGACGAGGGTGTTGTAGTAGTGATGGCCGTCCCGCTCGTAGATCGAGGTCGGGATATAGACCTTCAGCGCCTTGGCCAGCTTCTGCATCTCAAGCACAGCCGGGTGCTCATCAACGGGATAAGCCTTCGTGAAGAAGTCTTCCTGCTGGTCCTTGCAGAAGTAGTGCCCCTGAAACAACTCAGGCGGAAGGATGACCTGACCGCCCTGACGGGCCGCCTCGCGAACGAGGTCAGCCACGGCGGCAATGTCCGTCTTCATGTCGTCGGTAAAGGCGAGCTGAAGCCCAGCAACCGTAATCTGACGCGTCATGACGCTTGGAACCCTTCCTTATTTGCCGTTCACAACCGGGAAGCTCGGCACCTGCTGCGTGATGCAATGGAACGAGCCGCCGCCGGTGAGGATGTGATCCGCCCGCAGTCCGACCGTCTTGCGGCCGGGGAACATCTTGCCGATGGCCTCTACCGCCGCATCGTCCCACTTGGTGCCGTACACCGGCACCACCACGGTCGTATTGGCGATGTAGAAGTTGGAGTAGGACGCCGGGATCACGTCGCCGTCTTCGTTCTCCACCCGGCCCGTAGATGGGAAGGTGACGACCTCAATTCCAGAGTATTTCCTCAAGCGCGCCAGCGCCTCGGCGTAAATGTCGCGGTTCGGGTCGTCCGCATCGCGCGCCTCGGGCAGCGCCACGACGCCCGGCGCGACGAAACGGGCCAGATTGTCGATGTGGCCGTCGGTGTGATCGTTCACCAAGCCATCGCCCAGCCACAGGATGCGCTCGATGCCCAGCTGCTCGATGAGGTTCTTCTCGATCTCGGCGCGGCTGAGGTTCGGGTTGCGGTTGGTGTTGAGCAGGCACTGCTCGGTAGTAAGCGCTGCGCCCTGCCCGTCCACATCGACCGAGCCGCCTTCCAGCACCCAGTCGAACGCGCGGAACGGCAGGCCCGAGGCCTTGCCGACAGCCGCCGCCACCTGATCGTCGAACGGGAGGTCGTACTTGCCGCCCCAGCCGTTGAAGCGGAAGCCGTGCGCGGCCAGACCTTCGGGGCCGGCAACGAAAATAGGCGCGGTGTCGCGCAGCCAGATGTCACCGAAGGGAATGTCGTGCAGCACAACGCCCGTGCCTGCCAGTGCGCTCGCCGCGCTCTCACGCGCTTCAGCGTTGGCGACGCAGATGTTCAGCTGCTCGCCCCGGCGCTCACCGGTTGCCGGGTCCACATCGGCAATGGCGTGGAACAGGGCAGCGACTTCCTCGCGCGCCGGTTCCAGATCCTCAAGCCACAGGTCGGCATGGCTGGGCCAGGCCGACCAGACTGCATCGTGCTTCGCCCACTCAGCAGGTTGACGCATCACTTACTCGCTCCTTGTAGAGACTCTTCTCGCGCCGCACCGAACTCGGCGGTCGGCAGCCATTTGGGCCAGTTTGCAGAATTTGCAAGCTCCAAACCGATACGGAACAGAAGGTTGGCATCCTCGGCAATGCCGGAGAAGTCCATGCCCTCATGATATTCATCAGACGGCTTATGGTAATGGTTGGCAACATATTGAGCCTGCTGCGCCATGCCCCACTCCACACCTTTGTCCAGCACATCGGTGCCGCCGTCGGCGTAAAGCATGGGGACGCCCACCTTGGCCAGTTCAAAATGGTCAGACCGATAGAAAGACCCGGCTTCCGGATTGGTCTCAGGCACCACGATACGTCCCTGACGGGCCGCATGATGCATCAACAGCTCTTCCAGTTCCGACTTGCCCTTGCCGATCACCACCACATCGCGCGTGCGGCCCATGGTGGCCATGGCGTCCATGTTGAAACCCGCAACGGTCTTATTGAGAGCGTACAAGGGATTGGCCGCATAGTGTTTGGAGCCGAGCAGCCCGGATTCCTCGCCCGTCACCGCCAGCAGCACCACGGAGCGCTCCGGCCTGGCTTGCGCGAATGCCCGGCCAACCTCGATGAGCGCCGCCGTGCCCGTGGCGTTGTCCACCGCGCCGTTGCAGATGTCGTCACCCGTCTCATCGGGCGTGCAGCGGCCAAGGTGATCCCAGTGGGCGGTGTAGAAAATATACTCGTCCGGCCGCTTGGTGCCGGGGACGATGCCGACCACGTTGTTCGAGACCGAGCGGCGAATGCTGCTGTTGAGCGTTGCCGACAGCTTGAGATCGCCCATCGGCACCGCCTTGAAGCCGCGCGCGTGCGCCGCGCTCGTCAGCGCGTCATAATCAAGGCCGCTCTCGGCAAACAGCTTGCGGGCGGATGCGCCCGAGATCCAGCCTTCAATGACCGGGCGGCTCATGCCTTCATCAGCGTGTACGATGTCGAGCTGCGGGCCGGTCCAGCTGCTTTTCACCACATCCCACCCGTAGGCGGCGGGCGCGGTTTCATGAACAATGAGCACGGCAGCTGCACCCTTGCGGGCGGCTTCCTCGAACTTGTAGGTCCAGCGGCCGTAATAGGTCATGGCCTTGCCGTTGAAGAGCTTGGGATCGCCCGAGCCGAAACCCGGATCGTTCACCAGCACGACCACCGTCTTGCCCTTCACATCGAGCCCGGCGTAGTCGTTCCAGCCCCACTCCGGCGCATCGATGCCGTAGCCGACGAACACCAGCTCCGCGTTCTCAACCGACACCTGATCGCGCACGCGCTTGGTCCAGACCACCTGATCGTCGCCATAGGCCAGTTCAATGGGCGCCTTGCCGCCGGAGATGGTGAGCTTTGCCGGGGCAACCGTGCTCTCGATCATCGGGACGGCCTGATACCAGCCCCCCCTCTCGCCGCCCGGCCTGATGCCCGCC
>JAEZBH010000374.1 GCA_023427285.1 Pseudomonadota bacterium | reverse complement strand
AGTTGATCTGTTGCGAAGTACGATAGCGCAATAAATCGCACGAATTGAAAACCCAACGCTGGATGCTCGTCTCGCATCAAACGCTACCCTTGCTGGCATCGGCGTGCCGTCGCCGATTGGGCGGACTGATTCATTTGAGAGATCGGCCGCCATAAGAGGGAGGATGGCGGTGATTACAGATGTTCGGAAAGGGGCCAACCGTTGCCCCAAGCATTCTTTTCTGTTGTTGAGCGTTTCCACCGCGCTGGCCTTGGCTCCGGCGCTGGCCTCTGCACAATCAAATTCCCAAAATGCCAGCAATGCCTCGGCCCAGCCCGAAGGCGTCATGACCTATGGCCTTGAGGATATTGTCGTTACCGCACAAAAGCGCAGCGAATCCATGCAGCGCACGCCGCTGGCGATCAGCGCGGTCGGCATGGAGGCCATTGAGAGCCGTCGCATCACCGATGCGACCCAGCTTGGCTCTCTGGCCCCCAATCTGACCACAACCACAGGCCCGTCGACGAAAAACCACGTGATTGTACAAATTCGCGGCGTTGGTGAATCAGAGCCGATTCTGACTGCCGACAGCCCGGTGGGTATTTATGTGGACGGCGTCATCATGGGGCGCTCAACGGGTGCGGCGTTCGAATTGCTGGATCTGGAGCGGATCGAGGTGCTGCGCGGACCGCAGGGCACGCTCTATGGTCGCAATACCACGGGCGGTGCGGTCAGCATCGTCTCGCGCAAGCCGTCCGATGAATTCGGCATGGATGTTGCCGCCAGCTACGGCAATCGCGGTTACTGGCAAGGCAAACTCAGCCTTGATACGGGCGAGTTTGGCGATACGGGCATCAAGGCCAAAATCAATTTCCTGCACCGGCAGGCGGATGGGTACGTCGACAACGTTTTGGCCAAGGGCAGTCGTGATCCGGGTGCCTATAACACGGACGCCCTGCGTGTTGCTCTGGCTTATGACAAGGGCGGGGATTTCCGCCTGAACTATGCCTTTGACTGGATCGATACGAATGCTGTTGCCGCATTGGCGCAGATCTCGGCGGCCAGACCTGACCTGATTGAGTATTTCAGCAAATCACCCCTGCATGGCGGTACCGAATTTGCGGGCCCCACGTCCAAACGCCGGGGCACGACCTACGCTGATGTGACGGGCCTGACGGATCGCAATGTCAGTCACACGGCAACGGCAGAGATTGATCTGTCGGATTCAGCCACGTTGCGATTGATTACCGGCTTCCGGAAATGGAAGAGCACGGTTGCAAATACCGATCTCGACGGAAACGCTGGCTTGCGCGGGCTGGTCATGAATCTGGCAAACGGTCAGGTCACCGAAGAAGCGGTCAAGGTTTATGGCGCCAACGCGGCCCGTGGACAAAAGCAGTTCAGTCAGGAGATCAACCTGATCGGCAACCTTGGCGATCGGTTGGAATACGTGCTCGGCGCTTATTATTTCCACGAAAAGTCCTGGGAGAAAAATCCGCAGGAATTCACCATTCCGCGAACCATTCAGGGTGTGGGGCTCGTGGGGCTCAATCTGAGCTCCAATCTTGAGTACGAGCACAAGAACGACAGTCAGGCGCTGTTCGGTCAGGCAACCTACCATATCACCGACACGCTGAACTTTACCGGCGGCCTGCGGTACACCGAGGACCAGAAGCAACTGCGGGTTTTCACCAACTCTCTGGGACAGCTTAACCGCGATTTTTCAAAGCTGAATTATGCAGGCACGCTGTCGTGGCAGGCAACGCCCGAAGTCATGGCTTATGCGCGTATTGCAACGGGCTACAAGGCTGGCGGCTTCAGCGCCCGTGCGGTCAATACCGGTTATAACCCGGAGACCGTGACGAACTACGAACTTGGCCTCAAGAGCGATCTGTTTGATCGGCGTCTGCGCCTCAACGCCACGCTGTTCTATATGGATCTGAAGGACAAGCAGCTCAATCAGCTGGTTGCAGGCAGCGGCGGCACGGCAACCCAGACGATCAACGCGGGCAAGGCAGACTTCAAGGGCGTTGAGATCGAGGTTGAAGCCCTGCCGTTTGAAGGACTGCGTCTTAACGGCTCGTTCGGTTATGTTGACCGCAACTTCTCGGAGCTGTTCGCGCTCGACCCGGCGACCGATACGATCCGCGATTATTCGGACGTGGCCCGCTTCAGCTACTCTGCAGCCAAGACCTATACCGCAGGTGCGGAGTACACGGTCGGCGACATCGGTGCTGGCCAACTCTCCATCCGGGTGGACTACAGCTACAAGGGGCGGGTGGGTTACAACATTCTCCCGGTCGCGCCGTTCGCACCGTTTGATGAGGCAATCCAGGCCCCGGCTTATGGTTTGTGGGATGCCCGGATCCTGCTGTCGGATGTGCCGCTTGGCCAGTCTTCCGCCAGCTTCACCATCTGGGCGAAAAACCTCACCAACAAGGAGTACCGCGTCTCTGGCATCGACTTCGGATCATTGGGCTATGCGATTTCCACTTACGGGGAACCGCGCAGCTACGGTGTCGATATGCGGGTGAAATTCTGAGCCTGATGGATGGTCCCGGCCGGGGCATGTGCTCCGGCCGGGCTTTCCACCCTCATGTTCGAGGCAGGAGTTTTCAGGTGAAGAAAATCCAATTTCAAATGCCGGACGGGGTCAACATCGCAGCGGATGTGGACGGCCCGCCGGGTGGCCAGCCGGTCCTCCTGCTGCATGGAGGGGGGCAGACCCGGGGCGCATGGGGCAAGGCGGTGGCGGCGATGGCCGGTCAGGGCTTTCACGTTCTCTCGCTTGATCTGCGCGGCCATGGTGAGAGCGGCTGGTCTCCGGACGGGCGCTACAGTCTCGACCGCTTTGCCGATGATTTGCGCACGGTTGCGGCAACACTTCAGCGGGATCCGGTGCTTGTCGGTGCGTCATTGGGCGGGCTGACCTCCATGCTGGCTTGCGGCGAGGAGCCTCGGGTCGCGCTCAAGGCGCTGGTGTTGGTGGATATTGCGCCGTTGATCGAGAAGGCCGGAGGAGACCATGTCGTTGGCTTCATGCGCGCCACGAAAGATGGCTTCGACAGCCTCGATCAGGCCGCAGACGCCATTGCCGCCTATTTGCCGCATCGGCCTCGGCCATCTTCCCTGGGCGGGCTGGCGCGCAATTTGCGGCAGGGTGAGGACGGGCGCTTTTACTGGCGCTGGGACCCGGCGTTTGTGGCGCCGCGTGATGACTGGAATCCAACGGAAATCAACGAACGGCTGGGTGTTGCGCTGCGCCGCATCGAGGCTCCGGTGCTGATGGTGCGCGGCGGCAAGAGCGAAGTGGTTTCGAAGGCCTCTCTCCAGCATTTCCGCGAGTTGCTGCCGACGGCGGAAATCGCGGAAATTCCGGAAGCAAGGCACCTGGTTGCAGGTGATGACAATGACGCGTTTCTCGGGGCAGTCCTCGAATTTGTCAGGAAGCATGCCGGAGCAGGAGAGTCCTGCCATGGCTGATGCTTGGGTAGCACCGAGCCGGGAAGAGTCCATGGCC
>JAEZBH010000330.1 GCA_023427285.1 Pseudomonadota bacterium | reverse complement strand
TCGTATCAAGGGGGAGCAATGCTGGGCTGGTTGGATGGCTTGAGACAATGGTTGGCCAAATGGAGCGCCGGAGAACCAGCGGTCCGGCAGCAAGCACCAACCCCGGCGCCAACCCCGGCACCAACCCCGGCAGATGCCGCAGCCTCTGCCTCGCCTGCCGCAGATAAGTCCCTCGCAGACACGGCCCTGACGCCAGAGGCCGGCGTCTCGCCCTCTGATGCGCCTTCCGCTGAAATGTCGCCCTCCGGGCCGCCGCCTGCCTCTTCGTCCGAGCGGCAACATCCCCTCCGGGCGCTGCTCGGCTTCGTCACCCAGACCCGCGGGGTGTTTCTTGCCGTTCTGGCCCTGTGGTTCCTGCTGCTCTACTTCGGCCTTGGCGCGCTCATGATCTCGCGGATGGATGACAACCCCGCCTTCCGCCCTTCCGAGGCCGATCTGCCGCCGGGCGGCAGCGTGGCTGTCGCCATGACCAGCGCCGTGCTCAACCGCGAGGTCAACGATCACGGCTGGACCCCGGATGATCCGTGGTTCTATCCCTCCGCCATGCTCGACAACATGCCCGCCTTCCAGCGCGGCATCCGCATGGCGGTGTACCGGTTCACCACGGCTCTGGCGACGCGCCAGCCAACCGATGCGGATTTGCTGGCGGCACAGGAGGCTCTGGCCATCCGGCCCGATCGCTGGTGGGTGGGGCTGGACTGGCCGTGGCTGCGGTCGTCGTCCGCTGCCCGCTATGACGATGCTGTGGAGGATATCCGCTCTTACAATGCCCGTATCGCCAACGGCACCGCGCCCTCGGTGCGGGATGCGCCCACTCTTGCCCTGATGCTGGAGCATCTGGCCAGCGCCCTGTCGGAAGGGGAGCAGGCGCTCGACCGTCATGTGACGGGCGGAGAAACCATCCCCGGCAAGCGCATCGGCGACGATGAGATTTTCTACGCCATTCGCGGCGAGTCCTATGCGTCCCTGCTTATCCTTGCGGGCCTGCGCGAAGATTTCGCGCCGCTGATCCGCGAGCGTCAGTTGTCTGCGCGCTGGGCCGGCGTTGTCCGCAGTCTGGAGGCGGCGGTGGATATCAACCCGCTGGTCGTAACCGTCGGAGAGCCGGGCAGCATGCTGGTGAAGAATCACCTGATGGAGCAGGGCTACGCCGTTCAGCGCGCACGGGAGCGCCTGCTCGCGCTGGCCGCAGATTTGCGCAAGGCCCCGCCCGCCTCAGAGCGCGTCAGAACCACGCCTTAAGTCCAAGAACCAGCGACCAGCCGCCCGCATCCTCGCCAGTGATGCGGGCAAAGTCGCGGGTGTTGCCGAACAGGCGGCCATATTCCACCCCCACATAGGGCGCGAATTCCGGCACGAACTCGTAGCGCAGCCGCAACCCCGCCTCGATGGCGGTGAGCCCTGCGCCAAGGCCAAGCTCCGGCACGTTCTGCGCTGAGAGGCCGATTTCGGTGCGGGGTTGCAGAATGAGCTTCTGCGTTAGACGAATGTCGTGCAGGGCCTCAACCTCGGCGGTCACGTCGCCCTTTCCGGAGAGGAACAGGTAGGTCTCCACATCCAGCCAGAAGGGCGCGGTGCCTTCAAGCCCGAGCGCCAGATAGGCCCGGTCCGGCTTCGGGCGCAGATCGTAGCGCGGACCAATGTGCAGGTCGAACCATGGGGTGATCGCATGGCTCCACAGCAGCCGGAAATCGGCGCTGTCCACCGCGCCGCCAAAGCCGCCGTCGCCCTCGGCCTTGAAGAGAATGGCGTTCACATCTCCGCCCCAGGTGGCGGAGCCGTCCCAAACGTAGCCGTCCTGCCCCTTCCGGCTCTGGAGTTCCAAACGGCTGATGTCCACCTTCGTGGTCGTCATGCCGCCGTGCATGTGCCTGACCTCGCTCTGGCGCTTCTGGGCCATCACGCTCGGGCTCCACACCGTATCGGCGGCATGCTCCGGTCCGCTCAGCGCCTCGGGCGGCGTGGGCTTCAGCGGCGGCAGGTTTGCCTCGGCGGGCATGTGGTGCCCAGCGTGTACATCGCTAGCCGGGCTGTGCCCGGCGTGGGGATCATGCCCAGCGTGTGTGTGGTTGGCCGGGCTATGCCCAGCGTGCGGGTCAGCGGCAACCGGAGCGGTCAGGGTCGCCAGCGTGCAGGCGGCAAGCAACGTTGAACGGATCATCAGTGCTCTCCCCCGCCGTGATGATGCCCGCCATGTCCCTGATGCTCCTGATGCTCCTGATGCTCCTGATGCTGAGGCGGAGCGGCGGTCCCGTCATCCATCGGGCGCACCTTCACCACGTTCATCATGCCTGCATGCATGTGGTAGAGCAGGTGGCAGTGAAACGCCCAGTCGCCGGGAGCATCTGCCGTCAGGTCGAAACTGGCGATGCCGCCCGGCATCACGTTGACCGTGTGCTTGATCGGGTTTCCGCCCGGCATCCCCGTCACCACCTCGAAGAAGTGGCCGTGCAGGTGAATGGGGTGGTTCATCATGCTGTTGTTGATGAGGCGCACCCGCACCCGCTCGTTGCGGGCAAGGCGAATGGGTTCCAGCCCCTCGCTCAGCTTCTGGCCGTCGAACGACCACATGAACCGCTCCATGTTGCCAGTCAGGTGGATATCGATGCGCCGTGCGGGCGGGCGCGTATCGGGGAAGGGCGTGAGCGGGGAGAGCTGATGATAGGTCAGAACCCGGTGCGGCTCGCCCTCCAGCCCCAGCGGCCGGTCTGCCGTGCGGTCAACCGGCATGGGAGAGACCATATCCACGCCCACACCGGCCTTCACCGTCTCCGGCAGCAGCGCGGTGTCGCGCATGGAGTGGTTCATGCCGCCGCCCTTGTGTGCATCGTGACCGCCTTCCATGCCGCCCATGCCGCCCATCCCCATGTCTCGCATGGAAAGGGTGGGGCGGGGGCGCAAGGGGGGCACGGCGGCTTCCATCCCAAGGCGCGGCGCAAGCGTTGCCCTTCCCATGCCGGAACGGTCAATGGATTCGGCCACCAGCGTATAGGCGGCGTTTTCCCTCGGCGTGACGATGGCGTCATAGGTTTCCGCCACCGAGATCTGGAACTCGTCCGTCTCCACCGGGCGCACGTTCTGCCCGTCCGCCTGCACCACCGTCATCGGCAATCCGGGTATGCGCACGTTGAAGATGGTCATGGCAGAGGCGTTGATGATGCGCAGACGCACCCGCTCGCCGGGCCTGAACAGTCCGGTCCAGTTCTCCTGCGGCCCATGACCGTTCACGAGGTAGGTGTACGTTGCGCCGGTCACGTCTGAAATATCAGCCGGGTCCATGCGCATCTGGCCCCACGCCAGCCGCTCCATCGGCGTCATCCGATCCTCCGGCCTGCCTTCCAGCGCGCCCAGAACCGTCTGCTTCTGCCGGTTGAAGTAGCCGCCCTTCTGCTTCACCTTCTCCATGATCTGGTGCGGGTGCAGGAAGGTCCAGTCAGACAGCACGATCACGTGCTCGCGGTCATACTGCACCGGGTCCGCGTCCTTGGGGTCGATCACCAGCGGCCCGTAAT
>JAEZBH010000451.1 GCA_023427285.1 Pseudomonadota bacterium | reverse complement strand
ACCCGCGCGCGGCTGTGTGCCCAAACGACCCTGAGCCGTGACCCAGCACCAGCGGCAGGTCGGGCTGCGCGGCGCGGGCGGCGGCAATTTCCGCGGCGAGGCGGGCCAGCACATCGGGCCGGTGGGTATGGCGGTGGTCTTTGTCGGTGATTAGCGATCCGCCCAGTTTGAGGAACGTGAGATTTTCCATCGTCTTACCCTCGTATCGTTGTAACAATTGTCCCGGTCGCCCCGGCAGCGCGGAGCGCATCGGCCACGGCTGGGGCAGTTTCCGCAGTGACCAGGGCGATCATGTTGCCGCCGCGCCCGCCACCGCACATCTTTGCCCCCAGCGCTCCGGCATCCAGCGCCGCCTGCACCATCGTATCGAGTTTGGGTAAGGAGACATCCAGCGTTTGCAGCAGCGCGTGGTTCTGGGTCATCAGCGGGCCGAGCCCGGTGGATGGCCCCTGCTCGATGAACGCGCGCGCCTGCGCAGCAACGGCGCCTACCTGGTCGAACAGGTGCTCGTAATGGTCAGGCTCAGCGTCCCTGCGCTTGCGCAGGTCACCGACCACCGCGCCGGTGGGGCTGGAAATGCCGCTGTCACCGATCACAACGGCAAAAGGCTCCGCGACAGAGAGGCGTTCAAACCCCTGTCCGCGCACGAACCAAATTGGCTGCGCATAGGCGATCACCGTGTTGTCGATGCCGGAGGGCGTGCCGTGATGTTTTTGATCAACCCGGTAGGCAACCGCCGAAACCTGTTCGTCAGTCAGAGGAATGCCGCTGTATGCAGAAAGCGCGCGTGCAATCGCCGCGGTAACCGCCGCGCCAGAGCCTAGCCCCGCTGCGATGGGAATCGTCGAAGTAATATTCAGGTGCAGGGCAGGGAGGTGGGGCAGGCCAGTCTGCTCTATGGTAGCGGTTACTGCCAATGCCAGCGGGTGATCGGCGGGCAGATCGCTCAATGCACAGTCAAGCCCAACTTGCTGCGCCTTAATCCACAAGTGTTTGCCACCGGGCAGCGCGGTAGCCGTCACAGTTGCACCTACTCCGGTCACAGGCACGGCAATCGCTGGGCGCTCATACACCACGGCGTGCTCGCCGAACAGGATGATCTTTCCGGGTGCGGTCGCGGTAACGGTCGCTTTTGCCAGGTTGCTCGGCATCGCCATACCCAGGGGCTAAAAATAGCGCGGGATGATGTAAATAATCAGCAGCACCGAAAAGCCGTACAGCAGCACCGTGGCCTGCAAGGGCCTGTCGCTTAGCAGCAGCTCTTCGGGTGCGCCGCCTTCGTTTTTTACCTGGATCAACCACAGGTAGCGGAACACCCCGTAGAGCACGAAGGGGACGGTCAGCATCATGGTGTGATTGGTCGGCAGATTGGTCGCCGAGAAGGTGTACAGGCTGTAGGCCAGGATGGTGCTAGAGGAGACGATGGTGATGAGTTGGTCCAGGAAGGGGATGTTGTAGCCATCCAGCACGCGGCGGTGGTTCTGCGCGCTGCCTTCCAGCAGAGCAATCTCGGCGCGGCGCTTGCCAAAGCCGATGTAGAGCGCAAACAGCGTGGTGACCACGTATAACCAGGGCGAGAAGCGCTCCACCTGAATGATCATCACGCCCGCAGCCACTCGAAGCACAAACCCCGAGGCCAAAATGAGCACGTCGACCAGCGGCACGTGCTTGAGCCACAAGCTGTATGCCAGGTTCGCCAGGAAGTAGGCGACCGAGATGAGGAAGAAGTTGAATGAGAGCGCGAGCGCCCCTGCAAAACTGATCAGCAGCAGCGTCACCGCCACCCCAATCGCCACCGGGATGGGCAGCTTGCCTGAGGCAATGGGCCGGTTGCGCTTGGTCGGGTGGTTGCGGTCTGCCTCAACATCCGCCAGATCGTTGATGTAATAGATGGCGCTGGAGAGCAGGCAGAACAAAAAGAACCCGGCGATGGAACGCAGCAGCGGGTCCAGGTTCGAAACGCTCAACTGGCGGTCGAAGACAACGGCCGCCAGTACAAAGACGTTTTTCGGCCACTGGCGAGGGCGCATGGTTTTGATGATGGCGCGGAACATGCTGACAATCATAGCATAATTCCGCTTCTGACGGGGCGAAGGCTGTACGGGAGTGGAATAAATTTGTCAGGAGTCGAGGACGCAGTCCTCCACAACCTGACAAATTTTTTCCACTCCCGGTTACAATAGGGCCATGCCGAAAGAGCGCCTGGACGTACTGCTGACTGAGCGCGGGCTGGCGGAGAGCCGCAGCCTCGCGCAGCGCCTTATTATGGCGGGGCAGGTGCGCGTGGATGGGCAGGTGGTGACCAAACCGGCGATGAAGTTTGAAAAAACCGCCGCGCTGGCGCTGGACCACGGCCCACGCTACGTTTCGCGCGGGGGCGAGAAACTGGAAGCCGCGCTGGTGGCCTTTGACCTCACCGAGCTGGGTGGGCGTACGTGCGTGGACGTTGGCGCGTCGACCGGAGGTTTTACCGACTGCCTGCTCCAGCACGGCGCGGGCAAAGTGTTTGCCGTGGACGTGGGCTACGGCGAGCTGCACTGGAAGCTGCGCACCGATCCGCGCGTGGTGGTGATGGAACGCACCAACGCCCGCTACGTGGAAGGCTTCCCCGAGCCAGTGAGTCTGGCGACCATCGACGCCTCGTTTATTTCGCTGAAGGTGCTGCTGCCGGTAGTGCGCGGATGGTTCCCAAACCAGGGTGAAATTGTCGCGCTGATCAAGCCGCAGTTTGAGGCGGGCAAGTCCGAGGTCAGCCGGGGCAGCGGGGTGATTTCGGACGCGCAGATACACCGCCGGGTGCTGCGCGAGGTGCTGGAGTTCGCCGCTAATACGGGCTTCACCGTGCAGGGATTAATCCGCTCGCCGCTGAAGGGGCCGAAGGGGAACACGGAATTTCTGGTGCATCTGCTTGTCGGGGAGAAGCACGAGCCGGATGCAGAACATATCTCCGCGCTGATCGAGGGGGCTATGATGCAGCCGGTGGAAGATTCCGAGATTAGCGCGGGCGAATAGCGCTTTTTAACTACTGAGGATGCCTACAGCCGTGTAAGTTGTCATAACAATTTAGGGAGGCGGTTTATGAGGATTGGGGGAAT
>JAEZBH010000316.1 GCA_023427285.1 Pseudomonadota bacterium | reverse complement strand
AAGGGATTGGTCGTGGGTACAGTTGCGTAGGTCGACAAACCACGCATGCGCGCTGTTGCTCTTCGCTCACTGTAGAGAGCATCGGCAAAAATAGTAAAATTATCTGTGATTGACTGTTCTGCTGACGCAAAAAGACTGTGTCGGTTTTGTTTCGGTAACAATGAGCCGCGCGGATTTCGGTCCTGATAATTGGTTTGGTTTGGCAAAAGATCGTCAACTGTTAGGTTCCGGCCATCCTGTCCGCTTGGAATTGCGTAGGCTGGCTGAAACGTGGCGAGATCAAGGATGTTGCCGGGACTGGAGAGGGTGTAGCGATAATCTGCACCACCTTGGGAGCGAAGGTCCAGAGAACGGGCGTAGTCGCGGTCGCCGTAGGTCAAGAAATCTCTTCTGTAGAATTCGTAACTGATGAAAGCGTGTCCGCTTGACCACGTTCCCCCAAATGCTTGGGATAAACGATATTCATCCGTATTGCTTTCTGTCGCGGCCATAGCGGAGACGTGTTTCTGCGCCGCTGTAGTCTTTGCGCATAATGAAGTTGACAACACCACCGATGGCGTCGGACCCGTACAGGGCGGATGCGCCGTCAGGGAGAATTTCTATTCGCTCGATCGCTGCTTGAGGAAGTAAAGAGATATCTATGAAGTTGCCTTCCAGGCCGGCGTTGGGCATGCGGCGGCCGTTCAAAAGGACAAGGGTCGAGTCAGCCCCCAGGCCTCTCAGGTTTATTGAGGAGCCGCTGAAGTGATTGGAAGTGCCGAGGGTGCCGGTGCTTGCGTCTTCTGACCCTCCGCCGCCCTGAAAATTTTGAGGCAGGGTGTGTATGAAGTCCTGAACCGTTGCGTAACCGGAGCGGTCCAGATCCTCGCGGGTGTAGATCTCTAGTTGCGCTCCTGCAGCGCGGGCTCCTCGGATGTGCGTGCCTGTGACGGTTATTGGCTTGAGTTCAGAGGCACCGTCCGTGGGGGCGGCAGAGGAAGCAGTGGCAGTGTCTGCGGTTTTCAATTCTTCTGTGCCGTCAGTTGCATTTGTGGGCGGCGGGCCCGGGTCTGAACTCTGCGCGAGTGCATTTGAATGCGCCGCCAGAACAGAACCAAGTGCGGTCGTTGTGACGAGAAAGGCTGCCTGAAGTATTCTGGAGTAGTTCGCCATTCATTTTCTCCCTGTTTTTTTTATTATTTACGCGAGCTGCGTATTATGGGGGGTAACGGCATATTCGTGAGGTCATCAGCTTTGGATCGGCTCTTGCGCCGATGCTGTGGTAAAGAATGGTTTATTTAAAATAATTGTATAATTCTTTTTGGTTAAATTTATTTCCGTAAAATAAGTAAAATAGTAATAATATTTATTTAAATATGGGTGTATTTAATGAGAAAAATCATTGTTTCTGTGGTGGTATTCATCAAGTAGGCGTTTTTCGATTAATTTCAGGAAAATTGTTTGCCAACGCAGCTCGAATTTAAGCGCTTTTACGTTGGGTGACAAGCAAGGTCTGTGAGGCGGGCCACCAAGACATGTGAGATCACAAGCTCTATGTGGTCAAACTGCAGCCGGCCTCTAACCAGTTGCTCACAGCGGTGCATCGTGGGCGCTGCGTATCTTAAAAACCAAATGCTTCCGGGCAAGGGTTTGAAGTCCTTGCCCGGAAGCGCAGTGTTAGAGTGCGACCTTCAGGCGGACCGTGACCGGGATGGACCAGCGATCGCCCTTGTTGTTGATGCTGCCAAGACCAAGACCGGCAAGGGCGACGTCGTTGCCCTTTGCGCCGTCCGTATAGTGCAAGCCGATTTCGGGCTCGAGGCTCACGTTGCCGCTGAGCGGCACGGAAGCGCCAACCCCCAGGCCGCCGGAGAACACCCAGCTCGCCTTGGAGAACGGCACGTCGCTCAGCGTGATGTCGGCATCGGGCACGGTGAAATCGGCTGAAATTGCCGATACGCGGGTTGCCCCGGCGCGGGCCGTTATGAACGGAGTGACGGCTTTGAACCCGCCCAGATAGTGCCGATAGCCAAGCTCAAGCGAGAGGGCCTCATAATCGCCGAAGTTGCCGAACACCGGCAGCGCGGCGTTCACCGGCTCGCCAGCCGCGGCGGACCCGACATTGATGCGGTTGCCGTTGGCTTTCAGGTAGCGCAGCCCCAGCAGCGCCTCGCTGTGCGGGCTGAGCGCATAGCCGATTTCGCCGCCGATGCTCCAGCCGGTGTCGTACACGTCGTTTTGGCTACGATCCTGAATTTGAAGCGTTGCCGGTATTCCAGCCAATGCAGGGTTCAGCGCCCCAAGATCCTCAACCGGCGCATTTGCGCCTCCGTGCATCGTGCCGCCGACAGTAAAGCTGCCGCCGCCGCTGATCGATACGGACCAGTCGCCCGGCTTCATCTGCGCCATGCCAGGCGTTGCAAAACCGGCGCACAGGACGATTGCAGAGCACGTCAGGATTTTACGTCGATAACTCACACTAACCTCCTCTGTGGTATCGTTATTTTAAAATAAGGAGGCAACCGGCCAGCGGAACATGACCTTTGGTACAGGATCAAAACCCAAGAGGAGGCTCGCGTCTGACCGCTGGTTCAGAGCGGTTTGCGACCAGATCGGCAAGGCCAGGCTGACCGGTTAGAGCCCTCGCGGCTATTGGACCCACACGGGAAGCAAGGGCAGCCTTGGGCGCAACGTTCTGGCGGGGTGCGGGAACCAGATGCGCTCATGGCTCTTCTCCTCGCAGACGTGGCAGCGTCTGCTGTCCCGAGGCGGACTGCTCACAGTCCAGCGGAGGGCGGCTCAGGAGGAGCAAGGCCCATGGACACTTTGTTGTATGTTGATGGCGATGCGGGAATGGAGAAGCGCTGTCAGGTCGCGCTTGATCTGGCGCGGGTGTGCGGCGGCCACATCGAGTGCTTGCAGCCCACAGCAACGCAGCCGCTGATATCGAACGTGGATTTCGGTGCTGCGGACCTGCTCGCCAAGAAAGCAAGCGATGCGCAGCGGCACAAGGATGCCCTGCGGGAGGCGACGAGCTCCCGGCTCGGCTCCGTTGATGTGAGCTGGGGTTACAGGGCGGTGAACGGCGATCCCATCCACATGCTGACAGAGGCGGCGCGTCTCGTCGATCTGGTGGTCCTGAACGCCACCCGTCAGTCATCGGCATTAAATGGCGTTGCGCCGTCAGCCGGCGAGGTCGTCGGGCGACTGGAAGTGCCGGTGCTTGCCATTCCCCCGGGCGACATGCCGTTCAACCCGACCGGTCCGGCGCTCATCGCCTGGGATGGCAGCGCTCAGTGCGGCCATGCCATTCGGGGCGCGCTGGAACTGCTGAAGGCCGCGGCCACGATCGTGATCGTGACGGTGGGGCAGGTAAAGACGGACCTGCACGCAGAGCAGGCCCAGCAGTACCTTGGCCACCACCAGTTGCCATCGCAGATCGTTGCCCTGCCGGATGTGGGCCAGTCGATCAGCACGTCCCTTCTGGAGGCGCAGGGCACTTTTCAGGCCGGTTACATGGTCATGGGCGCATATGGCCACAGCCGGGCGCGGGAATTGCTGCTGGGCGGCGTGACCCGCGAGATGCTGGCCACCAGCCCGATCCCCATTCTCATGGCGCATTAGATCAGGGCACCTGAACCTGGGCCCGCAGCTACGCTCCGGCGATATGATCGAGGGGGCGCTGGAGCCTTGATGCCAGATCAGGGCAGGTTAGGGGCATGAAGCACAGCACCATGCTCCGTCTCTTCCTATCGCCCATAATCCTATGGTCGACATACGCCCTGGCGCAGCCCGAACAGGCTGCGCCCGGTCCTTCCGCGGTCATGGCTGCTCCTATGCCCAAAGAACCTATGCCCAAAGAAGTGGTCTTTATGTCGGAACACGCACAGCCCAGTTCTGTCCCCGGATGGGATGACCTCATCAATTCCCTGCGAACCCTGCCGGAGCGAATGCTGGCCAAACTGGCCGAAGCACAGCGCCGCGATCCGCAGATCCGGCAGGAAGTGGCGCGGCTTGCGCTTGAATCGCTCGCATCGCAAGCGACCAGCGCCATCGGTGCGGATGGCGATGCCCCGCAGTTTCTCCCAACGCTTGGGCAGGTGTACAACATTGGCCAGCCCAATGCCGATACGGTCTATCGCAGTGCGGCGATCACGCCGGGGGGCAGTTATCGCATTCGCGGCATCAAGGGGACCGTGAACCACACCGTTCTGTCTCAGGTAATCCCGCAAGGCAGCCCGAGCGCAGGGGAGAGGCCGCACCTGCATCTCTCGTCGCTCAGGGCCGACGCGCAGGGGCGCTTCGATGTACTGATCAGCCCGGAGAAGCCGGAGGGGTATTCCGGCGATTGGTGGCAGCTCGACCCGGCGGCCCGCAGCCTGATGGTGCGGATCGTCAGCAGCGATTGGGCGCGCGAGGTCAACCCGACGCTGGCGATCGAGCGCGTCGATAAACCCGTCGGCCGGGCGCGTCCGCCAGCAAGCCTCTTGGAGCAGCGCCTGCGCATGCTGCCGCGCATGGTCGACACGCTTGCCCTGATGTTCGTCGATCATCACGAACAGCTGCGCACCGAAGGGTATATCAACAGGTTCAAGGTGTTCGATGTGGGCTCCGGCGCGCTGTCCGGGCAGTTCTATTACGAGGCGGCCTACGACTTTGCAGAAGACGAGGCGCTGGTCGTTGAATCTCCCATTCCGGCGCGGTGCCGGTATCGCTCGCTGATCCTCGCCAACGAGCTTTACGAGACGACGGACTGGTACAACAATCACGCCAGCCTCAACATTCATCAGGCCGACCCGGACTCTGACGGAAAACTCCGGATCGTCGTGGCGCACCGCGACCCCGGCGTGAAGAACTGGCTGGACACCGCCGGTTATCCGCGCGGCGTGGTGCAGGGCCGCTGGACAGACTGCGATAGCCACCCGATGCCCGTTGCCCGCGTCGTCAAGCTCAAGGATCTGAAAGATGTCTTGCCCGCCGATGTGGCGATGGTCACTGCCGACGAGCGTCAGGCGATCCTGCGCGAGCGGCGGCGGGCGTTGCTGGAGCGCCCCCTCTGGTAAGGAGCGCCGGCATTTGTGAGCGTTGATGAGGAACGTCAGGGCGTCTTTGGCGGCGTTGGCGTGCCCGCTGCCGTTGAGCCGCCTGCGGGCGTTACTTGCCACACGGCGTTGGACAGATCATCGGCGATCAGCAGCCTGCCGCGCTGGGCATCATACGTCACGCCGACGGGGCGACCGCGCGCCTGGCCGTCTTCGGTAATGAAGCCGGTGACGAAATCCTGCGGCGGCCCGGCGGGTTTGCCGTTGGCAAACGGCACCCAGACCACCTTGTAGCCGGACAGCTCCTGCCGGTTCCAGCTGCCGTGCTCGCCGATGAATGCCCCTTGCCCGTAGGCGGCGGGAAAGCGGTTGCCAGAGGCGAACGCCAGTCCGAGCGGCGCAACGTGCGAGCCCAGCGCATAGTCAGGCGTGACCGCCGTGCGCACCAGCTCCGGCTGTTGAGGGTGCACGCGCGGATCGATGTTCTGGCCCCAATAGCTGTAAGGCCAGCCGTAGAACGCGCCGTCCCGCACAGCCGTCAGATAGTCGGGCACCAGATCGGGGCCCAGCTCATCCCGCTCGTTGACGACGGCCCAGAGCTGGCCGGTCTGAGGCTCGATTGCCAGTGCGGTGGGGTTGCGGATACCCGTGACCAGTGTGCGCCGCGCGCCGGTCTTCCGGTCGATCTCCCAGATCACGGCGCGCTCTTCTTCAAGATCCAGGCCGCGCTCGCCCGCATTGCTGTTGGAGCCGATGCCGACATAAAGTTTGCTCCCGTCGGCACTGCCGGTCAGCGCCTTGGTCCAGTGGTGAT
>JAEZBH010000282.1 GCA_023427285.1 Pseudomonadota bacterium | reverse complement strand
CGGCACAACAGATCAAATGCCCGGCTTCGTGGACGACTGGCGGCAGCACCTTGATTCCTACGCCGCTGCCCGCCCCGGCCTCGGCTTTGCGCTGGTGTTCGAAGGCATGGACCATAATTTCAACGGGGCCTACTGCCGGATCACGCCCGAGGGCGCACGAGCCGCGCCGCAGGTCTCTCGTTTGAACGCAGCGATCAATCATTTCATCGCCAAGGCCACAAGCGGCACTCTGCCCACCGCACCGGAATGGCTGAAAACTCAGGGCGCTCCGGGCGTTGAGCCCCGCGCCAACTGATTTCCCGCACCCTTGCCCTTGCCGCACGGGCTTGATAGAGAGCCCGCCCCGCCATTTCAGCGGGCTGTTGCGTTGCGCACGTTTTCCGGCTGCTTGCCCGGCCTTCTCCATCAGGCCCGGCCATCCGGCACCATTTTTCTGTTCAGCTTGCCTGATTGACCAAGGACGACATCCATGCACGGCCCTGCCTCGAAGGCCACCCCGTCGCCAGCCGCGCCCCCCCTCGCCACCTGGCGGGAATTGGTGGGCCTGTGCGTTCTCGTCCTGCCTGCCCTCTTGATCGCCATCGACATGACCGTGCTGCATCTGGCCGTGCCGCATCTGGCGGCAGACCTGCGCCCCACCAGCACGGAATTGTTGTGGATCATCGACATCTACGGCTTCTTCATTGCCGGTTCGCTTGTCACCATGGGCTCGCTGGGGGACCGCATCGGGCGGCGCAAGCTGCTGCTCATCGGCGCCAGCGTGTTCAGCGTGACCTCTGTTCTGGCGGCTTTTGCCACAACCCCCGCCATGCTGATCGCAGCAAGAGCCTTGCTTGGCATTTCAGCGGCAACGCTCATGCCCTCAACGCTCTCGCTCATCCGCAACATGTTCCATGACGAGCGCCAGCGCGGCCTTGCCATCGCCATCTGGCTCAGCCTGTTCATGGGCGGCGGCTCTGCGGGACCGGTGCTTGGCGGCATTGTGCTGGAACACTGGTGGTGGGGCGCGGTGTTCCTCATCAATGTGCCGGTGATGGTGCTGCTGCTCATCATCGGCCCTCTCCTCCTGCCCGAATACAAGCAGGAGAACGCCGGACGGCTGGACATCATGAGCGCACTTTTGGCCACATTAGCCGTGATGGTCGCCGTTTACGGCATCAAGGAAGCAACCGTTTACGGCATTACGCCGCTGGCCGTTCTTGCAATGGCCGCAGGCGTGGGCATCGGCTTCCTGTTCGCACGCCGCCAGACCCGCCTGAGCGACCCGATGATCAGCCCGGAGCTGTTCCGCAACTCCGCCTTCCGCGCCACGCTCATCACCCAGTCGCTGATCGTTCTGGCCTTCTCCGCGCCCATGTTCCTGACCAATCAATACATGCAGCTGGTGATGGGCCTGTCCGCCTTCGATGCCGCACTGCATCTGGTGCCCGCGCTGATCCTTGGCACCTGCGGCTCGCTGGTCGCCCCGTGGCTGGCAGGCCGAAGCAGTCAGCTGGCGGTGATCTGCGGGGGCCTAGTCATGAGCACGGCCGGCTTTGCCATCCTGACGCAAGCGCCAACGGTTGATGGCTACGCGATCGTCATTACCGGCTTCACCCTTGCCATTTTCGGCGCCAACGGGGCCATCACGCTGCTGACCAACGCCATTCTGGGCGCGGCTCCCCCTGAGCGGGCGGGCGAGGCCTCCGGCATTTCCGAGACCTCGCTCGAACTCTCTCATGCGCTCGGCATCGCCGTGATCGGCAGCGTTGCCGCTGCCGTGTACCGGGCCGTGGTGGCAGATACCCTGCCCGCCACGCTTCCGGCAGTGGCGCTGACAGCCGGGCGGGAGTCCCTGTTCTCGGCCGCTGCCGTGGCAGCAGATATGGGGGGCAGCGATGCCGCCGTGCTGATGGCCGCCGCGCGCGATGCGTTCGTCTCCGGCCTGCATGTAACAGCTGGAATCGGGCTGGTTCTGATGGCCGCTCTGACGCTCCTGTCCGTCACCCTGCTGCGCCATGCAACCGCTGGCACAGCTTCAGCGCAGCAGTAACGCCCTCGACTGGTTGCAGGTGAAACGGTAAAGGCAGGAGGCCCCACCCGGGCACCCTGCCTTTTTCTGTTTCATGAGGCTTTCATGTCGCTCACCGGATCAACCGTTCTCATCACCGGCGGCTCTCGCGGCATCGGCGCGGCAACCGTGCGCCAGCTTGCCGCCAAGGGCGCGTTCGTGCTGCTGCACTACGGACGCAACCGCCAGGCCGCCGAGGCCGTGCTGACCGAGATCAACGGGCGCGGCGCGCTCATCGAGGCTGATCTGAACCTGCCGGGCGCGGGACAAACGGTGTGGGAGAACGCCCTCGCCCTTGCACCAGAGGGCAAGATCGACGTGCTCATCAACAACGCCGCCAGCTTCTTTGAAAGCGGCGTTGAGGCGGACTGGGAGCGCTGGTCGCGCGACTGGGCCACGACGATGCAGGTGAATGTGATAGCCGCGGCAGACCTGTGCAAATGCGCCCTCCCCCATTTCGAGGCGCAGGGCGGCGGGCGCATCATCAGCCTCATCAGCCGCGCCGCGCACCGGGGCGACACGCCCGATTACATGCACTATGCCGCCTCGAAGGCCGCGCTGGCGGCCCTGACCAAATCCATCGCCCGGGGCTTTGCCGCCCGCAACATCCTCGCCTTCAACGTTGCCCCCGGCTTCACCCGCACCGAAATGGCGGAGGACTGGGTGCGCGTATATGGCGAGGCCGCCGCATCGTCCGACATTCCGCTGGGCCGCATGGCCGCGCCCGATGAAGTGGCCAATGTGGTGACTTACTTTGCGGGCGAGGCTCCCGCCGCCATGACCGGCACCACCATCGACGTGAATGGCGCGAGCTACATTCGCGCCTGAACCAACAGAGCCGCTGCTAAAGACAAAGGGCGCGCCCAACCGGACGCGCCCTTTTCCGTTCAACTGAGGCTGAACGATTTTACTGAGCCTGCGGTGCGGCAGCCGAAGCATTTTCGGGCAGGCCGCCCATCTCGCCGACCAGCTTGGTGTAGGCATCAAGATAAGCCAGCACGATCACCTGACCGATGTCGGTGTTCTCGTAGCCGCTGCCCGCAACGCCAGCAACCGCACCGAAAACGCCCAGGCCGCCGCCCGAGAAGCCGATATCGCGCTTGCGGGCATAGCCCTCAACCAGCGCCTCTTCCTCGGTGGTACGGGCGTTCACGATCGACAGCGTGACGTTGGCTTCCTTCTTTTTCATGTTGATGCCGCCCGCAATCGCGCCGAAGGCACCGCCAACTAGACCGCCCAGCGCACCGCCGATGCGATTGCCGCCGGAATCGTTGTTGGAGGTCACCAGATCCGGCTGAAGGAAATAGTCGGCCGCGCGAACCTGGCCCTTGCCGAGGTTAGAGCCCCGCTGCAACTCGCCGGAATCAGCCAGTGCGCGCTCCATGTTGCGGCTCTGCATGCTGCGGCCACGGTTGACCAGCGTGAAGCAGCCCGACTTCTGGATAAACACGCGCAAAATGGCTTCCGGGTTGCTGAGGCCATAAGACGTCCACCACTGGTTTTCCGGCTCAACGAGCGCAATGGTGCCAAGCTTGCGGCTGCACTGCGGAATTTCCGCCGTGCCCTTCTCCTGCGCCTTGCGGCCCGAAGACTGGGCAAACGCTGCCGGAGCAGCAGACATGCAAAGAGAAGCAGCCACCGCCGCCAGTGCAAATTTCTTAATCATGAACTCAACTCCCCCTTTGGAATACATTCAAGAGACGCGTCGCCCCGACAAATTAACTGCTATGGAACTGCAATAAACAACATGAACCGGAAATTAATATGGCTGATTTGTGATTTGACTTACATTTCGCTAGAACAGTCTATATTTAGTAGTGTATAAAATCTATAATCAACATTTATTGCATTGGTTTATTTGAAAAATTTGGCACGATCAGCACAAAATTTGAGCAGCGTGCAACCGGCACACGCCCGCTCATCTCTCGGATTATGACCCGAGAGCCCAGTGATTAAAGCGTATTACCGAGAACTGACGGCTTATGCCGTGGCGGTCATGGACGCAGCCGAAACTGCCACCTCTGCCCCCGCTTCTGAACCGTCTTCCGCACGCATGCCGTTGCGGGCCGCCACCAGAAAGTCCGCCAGCAGACGGAATTCATCCTCGCGCGGGCTTTTCCGCCGCCATGCCAGCGCGATGGTGCGCCGGGCATGATCGGACTTGAGCGGCCGGGTGACAATGCGGGTGCCGTCCAGAATGCCCGCGTCCACCGCCATGCGCGGCAGCAGGGTAACGCCCAGCTCGTTATCGACCATCTGCACCAGCGTATGCAGCGAGGTGCCCAGAATGGCCCGCTCGCCGCGCAGCTGCGGCCGATCGCACGCCGCCAACGCATGGTTGCGCAGGCAATGGCCGTCCTCCAGCAAGAGCAGATGGTCGCTGTCAAGATCGTCCGGGCTCACCACTTCCGGCAGCTTCACCCTGTCCGTCTCATGCACGGCCGCAACCAGTTCATCCTCGAACAGCTCAACCGTCTGCACATCGCCGCACCCGTAGGGCAATGCCAGCAGCACGCAATCGAGCTGGCCGCGCATCAGCGCATCGCACGCAACGTGGCTCATTTCCTCGCGCAGATAGAGCTTGAGATCGGGATAAGACCGGCGCAGCGCGGGCAATACCTTGGGCAGGAAAAACGGCGCGATGGTCGGAATGACCCCAAGCCGCAGCTCGCCCGACAGCGGACGCCCCGCCGCCCGCGCCAGCTGGGAAATCTCCGTTACCTCGCGCAGCACGTTGTAAGCCTTGCGCGCCACCTTCTCCCCCAACGGCGTGAACCGTACCACGCGCTTGGTGCGCTCCACCAGCGTCGCATCAAGCGCCAGCTCCAGCTCGCGCAGACCCGCGGACAAGGTGGACTGGGTGACGAAACAGGCATCGGCAGCCCGTCCGAAATGGCCATGCTCGTAAAGCGTGGTCAGATACTGAAGCTGTTTGATGGTGGGGAGGCTCATGATCGATTTCCTGAATTGCTTCCCAAATTATAATCACATTAGTCGATAAAACAAACCCCACGTTGAGAGCAACCCGAGCATCAGGCCCGCCAATGCAACCATAGACATATACGACTACGAGGTGCTTGTAGCCCAACCCGGTGCGGATTATAAGAACGAACGAAGAACAAGAGCGCTGGGGAGATGCTGAGATGGCCGAGACACAGATGGACGCGGACAACACGCAAACCGCATCGATGAAGAACCCGAGCCTGCTGTCGCATGTGTCTCTGGGCACAAATGACTTTGAGCGGTCCATGCGTTTCTACGACGCTGTGCTGACGCCCCTCGGCGCGCGGCGGATCGTGAAGGAACCCGGAGCCGTCGCCTATGGCCGCGCCTTTCCCGAGTTCTGGGTGCAAAGCCCGCTCGATGGCAAGACGGCAGGCGTCGGCAACGGCACGCACGTTGCGTTTCTGGCCTCCTCCCGCGCGGATGTGGATGCTTTTTATGCTGCAGCCCTTGCCGCCGGCGGCATTGACGATGGCGCACCCGGCCAGCGAGCGGACTACAGCCCCGCCTATTACGGCTGCTTCATTCGCGACCCGGACGGCCACAAGATCGAGGCGATGTTCTGGGACGAGGCCCTGCTCGACAAAACCGCAACGGATTAGAGAAACAGGTCAACCAACCGGTAAACGCTGGTGACGATGACCATCAGCCCAACGCCGATCATCAGGGTGCGGGCGGGCAACTGGCGGGCAAACCGGGCGGCAACAGGGGCCGCGAGAATGGCGCCGATCAGCAGACCGACCACGGCCTTGGAGAAGTTGGCGATGCCGATGTGGGGAATAAGCATGAGCGAGACCACCAGCGCCACCACGAATTCGGCGAGATTGGCGGTGCCGACGGCATAACGCGGCTGGGAACCGCTGGCGATCATGTTGCTGGTCACAAGAGGCCCCCACACCCCTGCCGTGGCCTCCAGAAAGCCTCCGGCAGTTCCGATGCTCGCCGTGCGCGTATTCGAGACGCGAGCCGTCACCGTACGGTAGGCGCGCACGATGATGTAAAAACCGATACCGGTGAGGTAAACCGCAGTGATGGGGCGGATGATATCGCCGGGAACCTGGGTCAGCATGGCAACGCCGAGCACGCCGCCCAGTGCGCCGCCCGCCGCCAGCAGGCGGAACATGCGCCAGTCGACATTCTTGTGGCGAATGTGAGCCGCGCCTGAAACCGCCCCGGTGAAGATTTTAGCGCCGTTCACGCTGGCGCTGACGACCGTATAGGGAATACCGAGGCTCGTCAGGACGGTGTAGCTGATGACGCCAAACCCCATGCCAAGAGCGCCATCAAAAAGCTGACCCACGAAGCCGATGGCGATAAAAATCAGAATATCTGAGGCGAACCAATCCATTACGCCTTTAACGCCCTCAACCGTGGCCACAAAAACTTGGCCGAACCTAACCCGCGAGCCGATGATGGCAACACAGTTTTGCTATGACCAGACAAACATGAGCTTCGATCAACATAACCGCAGCTCCTGCTAGCTACCGCAATCCGATCACGCCTGACAGATTTCCACAACCATTAATGGGTATAAAATCGATCACCCGACGGGTCAGCCAAATGACCGGAAATTCAGTGAAAATCTTTTCAAATCGCAGGAATTGTAAAAATTACGGAGCTGGAAGAACAGACAAATCAGTATCTTTTGAAGCCAAGTACGGCTTCGTCACCGGTTGACTCGACCGGCTGGACGATTATTCATGATCCTTTCAAATGAAACAAAGGTTGTCCATGCAACGTCGGTTTACGCTGTTCATCCTCGCCGCCATGATTTTGGGCGTCGTCGTCGGTCACCTGTGCAACACCACCGCAGACACGCCTGCCGCCGCCAAGGAAATCGCGGATTACTTCTCGATCGTAACCGACGTGTTCCTGCGCCTGATCAAGATGATCATCGCGCCGCTGGTGTTCTCGACGCTGGTGGTCGGCATCGCCCACATGGAAGACAGCGCCTCCGTCGGACGGGTCGGCCTCAAGACGATGGTCTGGTTCCTGGGCGCATCAGCCGTCTCGCTGATGCTCGGCGCGGTGATGGTGAACCTGCTCCAGCCGGGCGTCGGCCTGTCCCTCCCCCTGCCCGACGCTGCGCAGGGCGCTGACGTTGCCGCCGCCGGCATGTCGCTGAAGGAGTTCATCACTCATCTGGTGCCGCGCTCCATCACCGAGGCCATGGCGAACAACGAGATCCTCCAGATCGTCGTGTTCTCCGTGTTCGTCGGCATCGCCATCACCCAGCTCGGCGAAAAGGGTCGGCTCATCGCCCAATTCGCCGACCAGATGGCCCACGTCATGCTGAAGATCACCGGCTATGTGATGATGACGGCCCCGATCGCGGTGTTCGCCGCCGTTGCCGCCACCGTCACCACGCAGGGACTTGATATCATTGCGGTCTACGGCAAGTTCATCGGCAGCTTCTACCTGTCGCTCGGCATCCTCTGGCTGGTGCTGGTTTTCGCCGGTTTCCTCGTGCTCAAAGGCCGGATCACCGGCCTCGTGCGGGCCATTCGCGAGCCGACGCTGCTCTCCTTCTCCACCGCCTCGTCGGAGGCCGCCTATCCCAAGACGCTGGAGCGGCTCGAGCAGTTCGGCGTGCCCAACCGCATCGCCAGCTTCGTGCTGCCGCTGGGCTACTCGTTCAATCTGGACGGGTCGATGATGTACTGCACCTTTGCCACCCTGTTCATTGCGCAGGCCTATGGCATCGAGCTGACGCTGGCCCAGCAGGTGACCATGTTCCTGCTGCTCATGGTCACCTCCAAGGGCATGGCGGGCGTCCCGCGCGCCTCTCTGGTTGTCATCGCGGCCACCCTTGCCCACTTCAACATTCCCGAAGCGGGCCTCCTCCTGGTCCTTGCGGTCGACCAGTTCCTTGACATGGGCCGCAGCGCAACCAATGTGGTGGGCAATTCCGTAGCGACGGCGGTCGTCGCCAAATGGGAGGGGCAACTCTCCCGCAAGGAGGATCGCATCGTCGCAGAGACGTAATCGGTTCGTTCGTGTAAATGGAGTTGATCCAGATTGCCGGATTCGGCCAGTTCTGGCATATGTGGGCAATGAAACTGAGGGAGACCGCCATGCTGAGGCCGCTGGTGGGCTATTTGGATTCCATCAAGGCACGCGACCCGGCACCACGCAGCCGCTGGGAAGTGCTGCTGTATGCCGGAGTTCATGCGGTCGCCCTTCATCGCGTTGCCCACGCGCTGTACCGGGCCAAGCTGTACTGGCTGGCGCGGGCCATTTCCCAGTTCGGGCGCTTCATGACCGGCATCGAGATCCACCCCGGCGCGAAGATCGGCCGCAACTTCTTCATCGATCACGGTATGGGCGTCGTCATTGGTGAGACCGCCGAGATCGGCGATGACGTCACCATGTATCAGGGCATCACGCTGGGCGGCGTCGATCCGGCCTCCGGCAAGGGCGGCAAGCGTCACCCGACGATCCATGACGGCGCGATCATCGGCGCCTATGCCCAGATCCTCGGCCCCATTGTCGTCGGCAAGCGCGCGCGCGTCGGCGCCAACGCCGTTGTCACCAAGGCGGTGGCGGACGGCGCAACGGTGGTTGGCAACCCCGCCAAGCCGCTGCTCGTGGACGCCCAGGTCTATGCCAAGGACTTCCTCGCCTACGGCACCCCGTGCGTTGAGAAGTACGATCCCCAAACCCAGAAGCTGGATGTGCTGCGCTGCGAGATGGAGCGGCTCCAGGCCCGTCTGGCCGCCCTTGAGGCGGAACAGTCCGATAATCGGGACGAACGGGTCTCGCACAGATCGGCTGGCTGATCTACACTAGGGTGTCATGGAGAACATAACCCCCATACGCCCCGCACCGCTCCCGTCGCAGCATGACGGCGCGGTGTCTCAACAGGTGGTGTTCGACCGTCAGGAACTGAGCAAGCTGCTCGGCATCTATGGCCGGGGCGTTGCCATGGGCGTGTGGCGGGACTACGCCATCGACATGAACCGCACGCAGGCGGTTTTCTCCATCTTCCAGCGCTCCAGCGATCGTCCCGAGTTCAGGCTCGTCAAACAGCCGGATCTCGCCCGCAAACAGGGCCAGTACACGCTGATCGGCCAGTCCCATGCGATTCTAAAGCGCGGCTCGGAACTGGGCAATGTCCTGCGCCTTCTGGAGCGCAAGCTGCTCAAGCTCGTGGACGAGTAAGCACCGCCTGAGCTTAGAGCAGCTTTCGAGCAGGATGGAACATCCTGCGGTTAAGAAAGTGCGACCAACCAATAGCTTGAGAAGCGGGCAAGATGCTGCAAGCAGATTGCAACCCGCTCTAAAGCAATTTGCAACCGAAGGACATGATGCGAGGGTCTCAGAC
>JAEZBH010000279.1 GCA_023427285.1 Pseudomonadota bacterium | reverse complement strand
ATTTCGATCCGCGATTTGCCGGCCATTCTGGAGGGCATTGCCGAAGCTGTGGGCTACACCCAGAGCATGGTGATGATTACCGAGCACGTGCGCGCCCGCCTCGCCCGCCAGATTTGCAGCGCCAATGCACGCAACGGCGTGATTTCGCTGGTCACCCTCTCTCCGATGTGGGAGCAGCGGTTTGCCGATGCCCTGACCGGCCCCGGCGAGGAAAAGCAGCTGGCCATGGCCCCGACGCATCTTCAGGAGTTCATCGCCGCCGTGCGCGACAGCTTCGAGCAGCAGGCGGGACGCGGCGAGCTGCCGTGCCTGCTGACCTCACCCGGCATTCGCCCCTACGTGCGCTCGATCATCGAGCGGTTCCGCCCGGCGACGGTGGTGCTGAGCCAGAACGAAATCCACCCCAAGGCGAAGATCCGGGCGGTGGGGAGCATTTAACCGGCAGGGCGGCAGGAAAATTTTGCCGCCCGTTAACATATCGTTTGCCATGATCCGCCAAACTGGGGCCGGATAAGGGGAACTGACCTACCGTGCGTCTCAAGATCTACACCGGCAAAACGGTCGCGCAGGCGAAGGACAAGGTCCGCGCCGAGCTTGGCGATGACGCGGTCATCGTCAACATCGACCACGACAAGCGCACCGGGCTTGTGCGAATTACCGCCGCGATCGAGAACCGGCCCGAGCCCGAGCCGATCGACGCGCCCGAGCCTGTCATCACCCGCGCCTATCAACCTTACGACGCGGGCCATCTGGCCGCCGTGCTGCGCTATCATGGCCTGCCCGCGCCGCTGTCGACGCGCCTGCAAACCAGCGCCAGCGCCCGGCAGGACAGCGACATGGTGGAAGCCTTCGCGCTGGCCATCGACGACTTGGTGACCGTGCGCCCCATCGACGTGACGTCCAACCGTCCGCTGCTGCTTCTGGGTGCGCCCGGTCAGGGCAAGACGCTGACCGCCGTGCGGCTTGCCGTTGAAGCGCGCGGGCAGGACAAGCCCGCCCGGGTCATCACGCTGGACGGCAAGGCCGCCGGTGCCATGGAGCAGCTCCATGCCTTCTGCGGTCCGGCTGAAGTGGACATGGCCTGCGCCGATGACGCTGCGCATCTGGAGCGCCTGCTGACCCCGCTCTATGACGGCTTCACCATTATCGACAGCATGGGCATCAACCCCTACGCCCTGTCCGACATCGAATTGCTCGCCTACGCCGTGAAGCGCTCGGGCGCGGAGCCGATCTGGGTGATGGCCGCAGGCGCGGATGCGCTGGAAGCCGCCGAGATGGCCGAGATCTTCGCCTCGCTTGGCGTGCGCCGCATGATCGTCACCCGGCTGGACGCCAGCCGCCGTCTGGCCGCAACGCTGACCGCGCCCGTGCGCTCGCGCCTCGCGCTTGCCGGGTTCTCCGCCAGCCCCTACCTGGCCGACCTGATCCAGCCCGCCAATCCCATGACCCTGGCCGAGTTCCTGCTGGACAAGCCCGACCCGAACCACATCGCCCGTATCGTTCAAGAAAAGGCCGCCTCATGACCGCCCCGGTTTCCCAACTGCGTCCCCAGCCCCACCCGAACGAGAAGCGCCTGATCACCATTGCATCGGGCAAGGGCGGCGTGGGCAAAACGTGGCTTGCCATCAGCCTGTCGCACGCGCTTGCGCGCATGGGCCGCAAGGTGATGCTGTTCGACGGCGATCTCGGGTTGGCGAACGTCGACATTCAGCTCGGCCTCGCGCCGGATGCAGATACGTCGGACGTGCTCTCGGGCCGCCTGAAGCTGCTGGATGCCGTCACCCGCTTCGAGGATGAGGCCGCACGCAGCGCCGGGTTCGACGTGGTGGCGGGCCGCTCGGGCGGGGGCACGCTAACGGGTCTCGGGCGCGATACGCTGATCGGTCTGCGCCAGGGGCTGGTGCAGGCGGCAAGCAACTATGACCATGTGCTCTTGGATCTGGGCGCGGGCATCGAGCAGCCGGTGGCGATCCTTGCCAGCCACGGCGGGCGCTGCCTCGTCGTCGTCACGCCCGAGCCGACCTCGATCACCGACGCCTACGCCTTCATCAAGCTGCGGCGGATGCGCGATGCGACGGCGGATATCCGCGTCGTCATCAATCAGGCGCAAACCCGTCGTGAGGGTGAGCAGACCTACGAGACCATCTCGCGCGCCTGCAACAACTTCCTGAAGTTCACGCCGCCGCTGGCGGGCATCATCCGCCGCGACAACAAGGTGAAGGACAGCATCCGCGCCCAGATGTCGCTGCTCTCCCGTCACCCGGACAGCAGCGCTGCTCAGGATATCGAAGCCCTCGCCGCGAAGATCGCGAAGGACTGAGCATGTCGAAGGCGGGTGCTGTCGGCGGCATTACGCCTGCAATTCCGGCTGGCCCGCAAGACGGCGGCGCAAAAGCTGCCGTCCAAACATCCGATGCCAAGGCGGCGGAGGGCAAATCCTCCGCCCCGCCTCTGGCCGAAGCCTCCAACCGGGCACCGCCCGACGCAGCGGTTGAATTATCCGCAGCCTTTGCAGGGCTGAAGCCGGGGCAAGAGCTGCGCGGCACCGTGCGCCTGCTGCCCGGCCAGCCGCATCATGCACTGCTCAAAACCCCTCAGGGCGAATTCCTCATCGAACCCGCTGCCGGACTTGAGCCGGACAGCCGCGTCTCCGTTGTCCTGACACGGGCTGACCGTGCCATCTCCGCCCTCCTGCTGACCGCTGGCGGCAAAGCGCTGGACGTGCCCCGCCCGGTGCAACTGACGCTCGTCTCGCTGGCTCCGCAAGGCCAGCCCGCCGCCAAAGCAGAGGCTGCCCAAACGGGTGCAGCTCCGGCACCAACGGTCCCAACCCGCGCCGACGGGGCCTTGGTGCAACCCGCACCCGCACCGCCTGCA
>JAEZBH010000272.1 GCA_023427285.1 Pseudomonadota bacterium | reverse complement strand
ACGCGGAACTTTGCTGCGGCGAAGCGGTGGAGGCGGCGGGCTTCCTGGCGCGTTTGGGGCCGGTCAGCCAGATCAGCAACGCCAGCGGCAAGCCGGGGGCGGCCAGAATGATGAAGGCTTCGCGCCATCCCCAGTGCGATGCCAGAATGCCGCCGCCGGTCAGGCCCAGCACAATACCGAGCGAGGTGCTGGCCGTGAGAATGCCAAGAGCGGTCGCCCGCCGCTTGCCGCTGAATTGACTGGAGACGATGGACTGGGAGGGCGGGAACCCACCGGCCTCGCCAATGCCGACTGCAACGCGGGCAACCGCCAGTTGGCCCACGTTGGCGGCCATCCCGCACAGGGCGGTGGCGGCGCTCCAGAAGGCGGCCGACAATGCCAGCACCTTGCGCCGGGACCAGCGGTCGGCAAGGCGCGCCAGCGGCAGGGTGCAAAGGACATAGCTGATGATGAAGCCAGGGCCGCCGATCAGCCCGAGAAGGGCATCGCTTGCACCGAATTCCAACTTGATCGCCGGGATCAGAATTGAGAACAAATGCCTGTCTGCATAGCTGATCGTGTTGATGAGCAGCATGAGCAGCAGAATGTAAACAGCGTAGGCTGCACTTCGGCCTGTTGCAGTGTCCGGTGTCGTCTCGTTGACCGATGGCATCTTGGCGTCCCTCCCCGGAAACATTAGGCCAATTCTATTTTGCGACGGCTGCCGCAACGCCTGACACGGCGCGCCGCGCTCGCTTGATTATTGGAAGGCCAGCCTTGAGGGCGTCATGTTGGGGCAATTCCACGCTGGCACGGCAGGCGGGGGGCAAGGCCCGCGCAAAGCCCGCAAGATCGAGTGCTCCGTCGCCCGCAAGCAGACGTTGGGATGAGGCTTCGAAGTCCCGATGCTCAGGGCTGCATTCGGCAGGGCCATCGCAGAATTGACCGTAAAGAATGAATTCTCTTGGTGCTGCGGCGAGTTCGGCAATGCTGCTGCCGGAGCGGATCAGGTGCAGCAAATCAACATTGACGCCCACTTGCCCAGGCTTGTTCACCAAGGCTGCAAGCTCAAGGGCTTGCGCCAGTGTTTGCACCTGAGATGCCGGAAAGAATTCCAGAACGACATTCAGACCGTATTCCAGTGCCAGCGCACTGAAGGCTGTGAATTGCTCGCGGCGGTGTTCAGGGTCTCTGGTGTAGCACAGGGCATTGACGGCCCATGCCTCAAGACCCGCGGCGCATTCCAGCTTTGGGCGCAGGGACTCCAAGTCCGTGCGGCCCGCCAGCGTGAAGGGATAAGCGATATCGAGCCCGATGCCGAGGTCCGCCATTCTGGCCCGCGTCTCCCGAAATTCGCTAGAGCCGGGGTGCAGGTCAAACGTCGGCATGTCCGGCAGAACGGACATTGGCTCCAGAAAAGCGCAAACAGCGCGGCAGTTCGCTGCCGCAGCCGCCTCGACCAGTTGAGAAGGGGTTGTGTCAACAACCGTGAGGTGATCGAGCGCAAGCCCGAGTACAGGTACAGAGTTCATACGTCCTGCTTGGACTGACCGGCAAAGCCCGGAGCGACTGAGCACTCATTGCCAAGCCGCTCCAGTCTGCGGTTAGGCGGCTTGCAATTGCTTCAGCTCGTCAGCGGTCAGCTTCAGAGCAACGGCCTTCACGCTTTCACGGATCTGCTCCGGACGGCTGCCGCCAAAAATCGGAATGGTCCGGTTCGGCTGCGACGTCAGGTAGGACAGAACGATCTCGTTGATCGTCACGCCATGCTTTTTGGCCAACTCCTGCACAGCCTTGAGGCGTACATCGTTGGCCGGGTGGTCATGACGGGCGCGCAGGCCCTCGGGCACGGCATCAAGTCCGCCGGCGTCGCGCTTGGTGAAATAGCCGCCGCTCTGTGCGGAGTAGGGGATGATCGGCATGCCCTCGGCGTGCAGCGACTGGAAGCCGTCCTCATAATAATACAGGTAACCCTGCTGCGCCGCGTTTTCCCGATTGGGAACCGCCAGGCCCCAGAACGGCTGGCATGCGACAAAGCCGTCATGGCCGATGGAAGCGGCATAGGCGTTGGCTTCACGAACGCGCTCGGCCGTCCAGTTTGAAGCGCCGAAATAACGGATGCGGCCTGCCTTCTGGTGTTCGATCAGGGCATCGATGATCGGCTGCACCGGAGCTTCCGGGTTGTCGGCATGGAGCCAGTACAGATCGATGGTGTCGATGCCGAGGTGGCTGAGGCTCTCGTTGATATCCTGGTTCAGATCGGCAGGCGTGACGCGATTGCGCCAATCGCCAGCGCGCATGTCCACCATGCAGCCCTTGGTGGCAATGACGAAATCGCTCCGGTTCTTGCCCTTCAGCCATGCACCGATTGCGCGCTCGCTGGCACCTGAGGGTGCGTCGGGAATCCAGTCGCCATAAGAGCGGGCCGTGTCGATGAAATTGCCGCCGAGTTCAGCAAACGTGTCCAGAATGGCGTTTGCGGTTGACTGGTCGACTGCCGTGCCGAGCATGTTCGTGCCGTAGCAGAGCTGGCTGACCGTCAGATCCGTCTTGGCAAGTTTGGCCTTTGCAAGCATGCAATCCTCTCCCTTGTTCGTATATCAGTATTTACTTACTTATTATGTCGTGCGCTTTGCATCTGCAAGCGATACTGCGCGCGCCAAGCCGGGCGCGCGCAGTTTACAGGTGCGCCAGTCAGAACGGGGGGCTGCAAATCAGCCCTTAACGCCCCAGGTGATGAAGCGGCTGTTATCCGTCAACTCGTGGGGTTTTCGGCCAGTCTTGGCGAGGAAATGGGACGAGACGTTGATTGCCGGATCAAGCGGCCAGACAAGCTCGATAACCCGGTCGTTTTAAGTGCGGGCAATTTTCCAGACACCGTCTTCACGCCGGTATTCGTCCTTGTAGATGGCCGTGCCGATGGTGTGCGACTTTGAATCAAGGGAGATGAAGATATCTTCCAGATACCAGAGGCCGGTGGCTGTATCCTCACCCGTCAGGGTAATGTCCGGCATGTGGCCGTGGTGCATGGCCACGGCATTCGAATTGAAGCTGTTGGCCGTGAACTCCAGAAAATTGTCCTTGCCGCTCAGGGTCACGCGATAGTCGCCGCCCCGGTAGTCAACGGAGATATCGTCCGTGAGCAGGGTGGACAGCAATTTCAAATCAGCCGTGTCGATGCTGCGGAAATAGCGATGCTTGAGCGTGCGGATGTCTTCCAGATCAGACAATTGCTGGAGCGTGTATGCCATGTGATTCTCCCCGGAGCAGTGCGTGCTCTCTCGATTAAATGTCTTTCATGGGGCGATAGCCGGGCCGAATACGCCTTTGGCTATGCTCCAGCGCAGTGTTCGATAAATGCGTAGAAAAGTAAAGCGTTGGCAACGCATAAGAATGGGATTACGGTGCGCGATAGTTGAGAAGCGTTCCGTTGCGCTTCAATCGGGGGTGTGCCTTTGAGGGCAGCAGGCATGTTGGCCATCAGTCTGATGTGTCTGCCGGGGAAACTGCCAGGGAAACTGAGGGTCATTAATCATGAGTATCGGGCTTGAAGGAAAAGTCGCCATCGTAACCGGCGGCACGCGCGGCATTGGTGCAGCAATCGTGCGCCGTTTGCTGGCGGCCGGATGCGAAGTTGTAACCTGCGGGCGCAATGAGCCGGAGAGCTTGCCGGAAGCAAACGGACGGCAGGCGTCTTTTCTGGCGTGCGACATTCGCAAGGCCGATCAGGCTCAGGCGCTGATTGACGCGGCCATTGCCCGCCATGGCCGTCTGGACATTGTGGTCAACAATGCCGGCGGCTCCCCTCATGTGGATGCGGCAACGGCCAGCCCGCGCTTCTCGGAAGCCATTTTGACGCTCAATCTGCTTGCCCCCCTGCATGTCTCTCAGGCGGCGTATCCGCACCTGAAGAACAGCCGGGGCAGCATCGTCAACATTGCCAGTGTTGCGGCCACGCGCCCGTCGCCGGGCACTGCCATTTACGGCGCGGCCAAGGCGGGGCTCGTCAGCCTGACCAAGAGTCTGGCGCAGGAGTGGGGGCCGGATATTCGTGTCAACGCCATTATCGTTGGTCTGATTGAGACCGAAAGCGCGGAGCAGACCTACGGCAGCGAGCGCGCCCAGGAGCGCATCGCCAATTCGCTGCCGCTCAAGCGCATGGGACGCGGTGAGGATATTGCCGAGGCGGTGACTTATCTCTCCTCGCCCATGGCTGCCTATGTCAGCGGCGCGGAACTGGCCGTTCATGGCGGCGGCGAGCGGCCACTGTTCCTTGAATTCGTGGCGGAGGAGTCGCGTTGACAGGTGAGGGGCAGAGAGTCCCGCTTGGCGACGTCGTGATTGATCGGTCATCCATTTGCACTCTGGTGCCCCGGTGAGAGGGCAGGCAATGGATGACCTCGATCAACGGATTGTTGCCAAGCTGTCCGTCGATGCCCGGATTTCAAATCGTCAGATCGCGGCAGATCTTCAGGTTGCCGAAGGCACGGTCCGCAGCCGCATCAAGCGATTGCAGGCCGAAGGTCTGATCCAGTTCACCGTGGTGACTGATTATCGCCTGGCAGGCTCCCCCAATCTCGTCATGATCGGGATAGATGCGGAGCCTGCCCGCGTATCCGCGCTTGCCAAACAATTGGCGGCGTTTCCCGAGATCAACTGCGTCATCGTCATGCTTGGGCGCTACAGCCTTCTGGCCATGGGACTGTTTGTCAGCATTGAGCAGTTGAATGAGCTGATCGGCACCAGAATCAAGGTGTTGGACGGGGTTCGCGATGTTGAGACTTCAATATCGGTTGGAAACTTCAAATACATCTTCGGAATGGCGCGGATAACCAATCAAGCTGAAGTGTCGGGAGAGGACTGATGCGGCGGATTGTGACCGGGGAGACGGAGGGACGCTCGCACCTGCTAAGTGTGGAGCCGGTGCCGGAGACGCCATGGAGCACGCTTTGGTCGGCAGGGCCAAAGACCCCGTTGGGGACGGATTGCGGCATGCAGCCGGGGCGTTTTCCCGAGGGGCCGGGGCACACGGTCTGGGCAATCGTCAGCGTTCCGCCGCTGGAGGATATGCGCGCGGCTCTGGCCGCAAGCGGTTCAGGCGTCGATCCGGACGGCTTCCATCTGACCAACACGATTGATTACGTGGTGGTGCTCGACGGCGCGATCACCTTGAAGCTCGATGATGAGGAAATCGTCGTGCAGCCGGGCGATCTGGTGGTTCAGCGCAACACCAATCATGCGTGGCACAACCACAATGCTCATCCTGTGCGCCTGCTCGCCTTGATGAACGGTATCGCTCCCTGATCCGCACATAAGAAAGCGGGGGCGCATCCTTTGACGCGCCCCCGGCTTGCAAGCGGTGTTAGCGAACCCGCGGCCGCGGCAACGGCGCACCGCGACGCATTGTCTCGATGAACTTGTCGAGAGGCGCGGGCTCAGCCACAGGCGTATCGCTTGCCTGTCCGCCGCGCGCCCAGAACTCCTTCCACGACGGCATCAGGTCATGATAGCTGCCGTGGTAGGGGGGCACGCCCGGCCACCGCATCTTGCGATCGCCGATCGGCGGCTTGTTCAGGTCGGTGGCGTACCAGTAGAGCGGCAAACGGCGGCGGAAATACCACCGGCCATCAATCCGTTCATACTTATCGAAGTACATCATCTGCATGATGACCCACTCCGCGCCGCATTCGTGCTCGTTCTTGGAATAAACGATGCCCTGCGCATTGTCGGGGTCGTCAAAATCGATGATGTGCCCGCCGATATGGTGGGAGGTGCCATCGAACTGCTGGCCCAGCGTCTCATCGAACCAGTCGCGCATGGCCTTGCGGCCGAAGCTGTCCTTGCCGACTTTCACGTCTTCAGGAAACAGGTTCACCAGCGCGTTCGTGTCTCGCATGTCGAGCGCCAGCGCATACTTGGCCGGAAGCTGGCGGATCTGGTCCAGCGATTCCAGGCGGTCAAGGCGGCGCAGGATTTCAGACTGATCGCTCATTTCTCACCTTCAGAGGAAGTAGGCGCCGCCGTTGACGGTCACCACAGAGCCGGTCGCGAACGATCCATCAGAGCCCGCAAGGAAAGCAACCGCCGCTGCAATCTCAGACGGATCGGCAAGGCGCTTCATCAGGCTGTCGTTGGCGATCGCCTGCTTGGTCTCTTCTGGAATGCCAATGTAAATCGGCGTCTCGGTTGCGCCCGGCACAACAGCGTTCACCCGAATGCCGCGATCAGCCAGTTCGCGAGCCTGAGCACGAGTCAGGCCCAGAACGGCGGCTTTGGCGGCGCAGTAGGGAAGCGGCCCGTTGCCTTGAACGGCAGCAGTGGAGCTGATGTTGATGATGTTGCCCTTGGTGCCTTCCTCAACCATGAGGCGGACAG
The DNA here is from genome assembly GCA_023427285.1 of Pseudomonadota bacterium. Lineage (GTDB taxonomy): Bacteria > Pseudomonadota > Alphaproteobacteria > Sphingomonadales > Sphingomonadaceae > Pedomonas. Next base: position 1,897 of record JAEZBH010000272.1, on the reverse strand, counting down.
CCGCGCGCGAGCAGCGGAAAACGCCGTTCAGCGTGACATCCATGACCTTCAGCCAGCCATCATCGCTGCAATGGATGGTCTGGTCTGCATAGGACGTCGGGGTTTCGCCCGCTGCGATCTGTGCGTAGCGCTCTCCCATGCCGGCATAGTATTTGTCCATGCCGTCGCCCGGCGCAGAGCCGATGCCCGCGTTGTTGACCAGAATATCAACGCCGCCGAATTCTGCCTTTACACGCGCAAATGCCGCATCGACCGACGCCGTATCCGTCACATTGCAGCCGATGCCGATGTGAGGCGCGCCGCCCAGGGCCGCTTTGGCCGCTGCCTCGTCAAGGTCAAGCACCGCAACGCGTGCGCCCTCCTCAGCGAGACGCTGGGCAATGGCTCGCCCGATTCCACGTGCGCCGCCGGTCACGACGGCGCGTTTTCCTTCTGCTCTACGCATAACGATCCTTTTAGCCCGGCATGTAGAGTTGAGCGGCCTTGCCGCCGTCAACATCGAGGCAAACGCCGTTTACAAAGCTGGCATCATCCGACAGCAGGAAGCGGATGGCACCGGCGATTTCCTCCGGACGACCTGCGCGGTTGGCCGGAATGGTGCCCTCAACGGCAGCTTTAGCCGCGGGCTGGGTTTTGAAAAACTCTTCGTTGGCCGGGGTCAGCACCATGCCCGGCGCCAGGGCGTTCACGCGCACGCCATGAGGGGCCGCTTCCATGGCCGCCACACGGCTGAAGTGAATGAGCGCAGCCTTGGAGGCGGAGTATGCGCCCATGCCGACCATCGCGCGGCGGCCGTTCGTCGAGGCAATGTTGACGATGGAGCCGGACTTTTGCGGCAACATGAGGCGCAGGGCAGCACGGGTGCCAACCAGAATGGCATCGGCATTGGTTGCAAAAGTGTCGCGCCAGTCTTCGTCGGTGATATTCACCACCTTGCCGATCGTGGTCTTGGCCGCATTATTGACGAGGCCATCGAGGCGGCCATGACGCTGCGCCACATCATTGATGAGGCGATCAAACGCTGCGCCGTCCGATACGTCCAGTTGAGCGGTTTCCACCGAACCGCCCGCATTGCGAATGGCGGCTTCCGCCTCGGCCAACGGCTCTGGTCGGCGGGCAACGATAACGACATGTGCACCGTCGGCTGCCAGACGGCTGGCGGTTGCCCGACCGATGCCATCGCTTGAGCCGGTGACGATAATGACCTTCCCCTGCATCTCCGTTCCTTCCCCAGTGTGGCAGCATTTTTGCCGAATTGTACGCAAATGATGGATGATATCCGCATTTACACATTGATATGCGTATCATGCCTGCGGTTTCGATGGCGTCAAGTCTATAAGCGAACGGACGGGCTGCATTCTGGAGGTCGTTGCCCATCGCAATCAGGGCCAGCGGGATGGAGCTATCAATCTTGCGAGTATGAGGAAACGTCAGGTTCGGGCGTCATCTTCCAAATTGCCATTAATTAAACTGATTGGTATCTTAAAGACTGTGACAGCTTAACAATTGAAACAACGCTGTTAGTGCCGCGTGGCGTTATGGTGCGCGGATCGACTGGAAAGGGGAGATTATGGCAAACGCACGGTGGAGCAATCCGCGCTTCGACTATTCAGGTGCAAAGGTTCTGGTCACGGGGGGCACAAGCGGAATTGGCGCTGCGACCGCAGCCGCATACCGCGATGCCGGTGCGGATGTGACGATTACCGGAACGCGGGCGTCGGCGGCGGACTACGACGAGGATCTCTCCGGCTACCGCTATTTGCAACTCGATGTGGAGAATGCGGAGTCGATCGCACAGGTGGGTGCCGCCCTCCCGCAGCTGGATATTCTGGTGAACAATGCGGGGTTTGCTCTGCCGAGCATTGGGCTGGACGAATATGACCCCGAAGTCTTTTCC
>JAEZBH010000239.1 GCA_023427285.1 Pseudomonadota bacterium | reverse complement strand
ATGCTGGCCCTTACAGGCTGCATGGGAAATGGCAGCGCTGAAGTACAGTCGCGGTTAGAAGGGCTGCCGCAGATTTCCACCAACATCGATGGCTTTGCGCGAGCAGAAGGACCGCCTTCGTTCCAATTCCCGCGCGATCACGGCCCGCACCCGGATTTTCAGACCGAGTGGTGGTACTACACCGGCAACCTGGAGGGTGCGGATGGGCAGCGCTTCGGCTACCAGCTCACCTTCTTCCGCCGCGCGGTGCGGCCTGCTGCCGAGCGCGTTGAGCGCGAATCGGATTGGTCCGCGGAACAGATTTACCTGGCCCACTTTGCCTTCACCGACGTGAGCGGCAGCAAGTTCCACGCCTTCGAGCGCTTTGAGCGCGGCGCGGCTGGTCTGGCGGGAGCTTCCGCCAATCCGCTGTACCGCGTGTGGCTACATGACTGGCAGGTGGAGCAGACCGGAGAGGATACCTTCGACCTGCGCGCCCAGGCTGGAGACGTAACCCTGGCGCTGACCATGACGGACCGCAAGGGTATCATCTTGCAGGGAGACCGCGGATACAGCCGCAAGGGCGCGGAGCCAGGCAACGCCTCGCTCTACTATTCGCAGACCCGGCTCGAATCGACCGGAACGGTGACCGTGGCGGGCGAGACAATCCCGGTCACAGGGTTGAGCTGGCTGGACCGTGAAATCTCTACCTCGGTGCTCTCTGAAGGGCAGATCGGTTGGGATTGGTTCGCCATCCAGCTGGATGACGGCAGCGAAATGATGCTGTTTTATATCCGTAACAAAGATGGCAGCATCGCGGAATATTCGCAGGGCACGTTTATCGCTCCTGATGGAACGACAACACCGCTGACGCGCGATGATTTTACCCTCGCACCCGAAGCGACATGGCGCAGCCCCCATTCTGACGGGGTATACCCTTCGCGCTGGCGTATCCAGGTGCCTGGGCAGAACATCGACCTGCGCGTAGAGCCGCTGCTGGCCGATCAGGAACTGCAAGTGTCGGTGATCTACTGGGAAGGGGCTGTACGCATCAGCGGAACCCGCGGCGGCACGCCGGTCAGCGGTTACGGTTACACCGAACTGACCGGGTATGCACAGTCGCTCGAAGGGGACGTTTAGGGACTGTTTGCGGTTATGACTGGTGGAGGCCTTCTACGGCACTGCCCCAGCGGGCGCGGAACTCGTCTTCCAGCATATCCATCAGCACACCGTCGTAGGCTTTCCCGGCGATGATCCGCGCGTCACGGCGGCGGCCAATCTCTTTGAAGCCGAGCTTGCGGTAAGCCGCCTGCGCCCGCTCGTTAAAACTGAACACGCCGAGCATGACGCTGTGCAGGTTGAGCAGGTTAAAAGCGTAATGCAGCAGCAAGCGGGCAGCTTCTTGCCCGTAGCCGCGGCCCCAGAACGCTTTCTCGCCGATGAAGATGCCAAGCATGGCGCTGCGGTTGACCGGGTCGATGCCAAACAGCAGGCAGCGGCCAATGAGCTGGTCAGTGGCGCAGTCGACGATGCCGAAAATGTGCTCCTGGCTGCGGATGGCATTTTCAATCTCGCTCTCCATGCGCTGGAGCGAGAGGGGCACATATGCTTCGTCACCCAGCGGCACAGTGACGGAGAGGTCATTCAGCCAGGCGGTGAAGGCGGGCGCGTCTTCCGGGGCAATGGGAGATAGGTAGCACAACGTGCCGGTGAGCTTGCGGTAATGGGGCATATGCTTGTCCAGACATTAAGATGAGCGTTCCGTGATATGATGTATTCTAGCAGATTTTATGGGGTCTCAAGGCATTTTTGGTTGGCTGGGGTACGCAAGCACACCGGCTAATCCATAATGCCTTGCGGCCTAAATACGCCATAACCCCTGGGAACTAGCCGAATATGACTCTATTTCACTCCCCTCAAAAACCCGACTGCGGCGCAATTGTCCCGCTCATTACACCCATCACTACCGAGGGCAAGTTGGATGAGCCTGCCCTGCGCCGCCTGATCGACCACGTGGTTTCCGGTGGGGTGCAGGGCATTTTTGTGTTGGGCTCCACGGGTGAAGGCCCTTCCGTGCCGCGCTCCATGCGCCCGCGCATCGTGCAGATCGCGGTGGAGCACACCGCGGGGCGGGTGCGCGTGTACGCGGGGCTGGCTGATACGGTAGTGCAGGACAGCCTCACTGCCGCCGCGGAATACTTGCGCTTCGGCGTGCGAGCGGTGGTTTTGCAGCTGCCGCTGTACTACACGCTCACGCCAGACGAGCAGTTTACCTATCTCTCGACCATGATCCGGCGCATATCCGGGCCGGTGCTGTTGTACGATATCCCCGAAGCGGTGCACGTGGGGATCGAGCCGCGCGTGGTAGAACACCTGCGTGCCTTCGACAGCGTAGTGGGGATTAAGGATTCATCTGGTGATCCGGAACGGCTGGCGGCGCTGCTGGAATTGTATGCGGATGATCCGGCCTTCTCTGTGCTTACTGGCTCGGTGGCGCTGGCAAGCTACGGTTTTGAGCGCGGCGCGGATGGCTTTGTACCCTCTACAGGCAACCTGGAGCCAGAGCTGTGCGCGCGCCTGTTCGCCGCCG
>JAEZBH010000234.1 GCA_023427285.1 Pseudomonadota bacterium | reverse complement strand
TCCTGGGTCTGCAGGGCATGCCGCGCCGTATTCCGGACTATCCGGATGCCTTTGAATACTGGAACATGGTGTCCAGCTGGGGCTACCGCATCACCATCATCGGCATGGTCTTCTTCTTCCTGAACATCTTCTACACGCTGTTCATGGGCCGCCGTGTCGGTGACAACCAGTGGGGCGAAGGCGCCACGACGCTGGAGTGGACTCTGTCCTCGCCGCCGCCGTTCCACCAGTTCGAGACCCTGCCGAAGATCAAGTAAGCAGACTTGAGCCAAGGGAAACCTGACTGTGAATAATTCCGCCACATCCCCTGTCCTGACGGCCCCGGCGCAAAGCGCCGAGGCCGAATGGCTCGGCCTCGCCAGCAACGGATCGCTGGCGACGTGGCGGGATTATTTCCAGCTGCTGAAGCCGCGCGTCGTGAGCCTGGTGGTTTTCACCGGCTTGTGCGGCCTGCTTGTTGCGCCGGGCTCGATCAATCCGATCCTGGCGGCCGTTGCTGTCCTCTGCATTGCAGTGGGTGCGGGCGCGGCCGGTGCGTTCAACATGTGGTACGAGGCGGAAACCGACGCCCTGATGCGTCGGACCGCCAGCCGGCCGATCCCGGCCGGACGAATTGCCAAGCCCGAGGCGCTGGCCTTTGCCGTGACACTGGCAGGGACCTCCGTCATCCTGATGGCGCTGGCAACCAACTGGGTGGCGGCCGGCCTCCTGCTGGCCTCCATTTTCTACTACACCCACATCTATACGGTGTGGCTGAAGCGGCGCACGCCGCAGAACATTGTTATTGGTGGCGGAGCCGGTGCGTTCCCGCCGATGATCGGCTGGGCCGCCGTTACGGGCGATGTCACCCTGCTCCCTATTCTTCTGTTCGCAATCATCTTCCTGTGGACGCCGCCGCACTTCTGGTCGCTGTCCCTGTTCGTGAAGATGGATTACGAGCGCGCCGGGATTCCGATGCTGCCGGTTGTGGCCGGCGAGGCAGTGACCCGGCTGCAAATCTGGCTTTACACGTGGCTGCTGGTGGCTGCCTCGATTGCTCCGTGGCCGCTCGGCCTGACCGGCGCGATCTACGGCGTCAGCGCCTGTGCCCTTGGCCTCCTGTTTATGGCGGGAGCGTACCGAGTGTGGCGCGGCGATGACATGAAGGCGCCCAAGCAGTTGTTCGCCTTCTCCGTTTTGTACCTGTTTGTGTTGTTCGGCGCGCTGGTTGCCGACTACTTCCTCGGGAGGGTCCTGTGAGCGAGACGACTAATCCGAAAAAGAACCTGCGCGGCCGCAACATTGCGATGGGCCTTGCTCTGTTCGCCTTCGTGGTGATCGTCTACCTCGTGTCGATCGTCCGGATGGGCGGAGCGGCATGACGCAAGACAATCCTCAACTCGCGCGCAGCAATCGGCGCGTGGCACTGATCGCCGCGAGCGTCGTGGTCGGCATGACCGGCCTCGCGTTCGCCTCGGTGCCGCTGTACCGGATGTTCTGCCAGGTCACGGGCTTTGGCGGCACGACGCAGCGCGCCGAAGCCTCGACCGGTGCGGTTGACGGCACGACGATTACCGTGCGCTTCGATTCCAACGTCAATCAGGGGCTGCCGTGGAAATTCCACCAGGAGCAGAACACCCAGACGCTGAAGATCGGAGAGCAGGGGCTGGCCTTTTACAAGGCCACCAATCTCAGCGACCAGCCGGTGACGGGCACGGCCACGTTCAACGTGACGCCCGACATCGCGGGAAGCTACTTCAACAAGATTGAATGCTTCTGCTTTACCGAGCAGTTGCTTGAGCCTGGCCAGAGCATCGACATGCCGGTGGTCTATTTTATCGACCCCGCAATTCTCGATGATCCGCAGGCGAAAAAGATAAGCGAAATCACGCTTAGCTACACATTTTACAAAGTGGACAAACCGACCGTAACTCGGCAACAGGTGACAGGGGCGACCGCACCGGCCGTTGGGGCGACGCGAATTTGAGAGAAGGACCGTTAGGTATGGCGGCTGCAAAAAATCACGATTACCATATCATTGACCCGAGCCCGTGGCCGATTATCGCCTCGTTCTCTGCGTTGGCGGCAGCGGTTGGCTTCATCTTCTGGATGCGTGATGTGTCCTGGGCACCGTGGGTGTTCGGTCTTGGCATCGCGGGCATCCTGTACACCATGTATGCATGGTGGTCGGATGTGGTGCAGGAAGCTGAAACCGGCCACCATACCCCGGTTGTGCAGCTCCACCACCGTTACGGCGTGATCCTGTTCATCGCCTACGAAGCCATGTTCTTCGTGGCGTGGTTCTGGGCCTTCTTCAACTTCTCGCTGTACCCCGAGGGTTATGAAGCCATTGCCACCACCACGGGTGGCGTGTGGCCGCCGAAGGACATCGAGCTGCTCGATCCGTTCATGTACCCGCTGCTGAACACCCTGATCCTGCTGCTGTCGGGCACCACCCTGACCTGGGCGCACCACGCGCTGATCGAGGGCGACCGCCAGGGCCTGAAGAACGGCCTGATCTGCACCGTGGTGCTGGGCGTGATCTTCTCGGGCGTTCAGGTGTATGAGTACATGCACGCAGCCTTTGCCTTCTCGGGCCACATCTATGGCGCGACCTTCTACATGGCGACCGGCTTCCACGGCTTCCACGTGTTCATCGGCACGGTCTTCCTGATCGTCTGCCTGCTGCGCGCCAACGCCGGCCACTTCAAGCCGAACCACCACTTCGGTTTCGAAGCTGCCGCCTGGTACTGGCACTTCGTGGACGTGGTGTGGCTGTTCCTGTTCCTCGCCATCTACGTGTGGGGCAGCGACTTCGGCGCAGCCGTCATCGGTCACTAAGCACCGAAACCAGACTGGTAAAACGACGCGCCCCGGGCTTATGTCCGGGGCGTTGTCTTTTGGGAGACGCTGGATGGGACGCATCGCACCTGTTGTGCCGACGCTGATGGTGGCCGCCATGCTGGCCGTGCTGGTCAGCCTTGGGCTGTGGCAGATCGACCGGATGCATCAGAAGAACGAGATGCTGGCGCGCTACGCCGCCAACAGCGCCGCGCCCGCCGAGGCGCTGCCCCAGCGCATTGCAGACCCGGAAAGCTATGCCTTCCGCACCGCGCGTCTTGCCTGCACGTTCGAGGGCGAGGCGGTACTCTCCCCCGGCGGCAACCTTGCCGGAAAGGCGGGCAACCACGTTTATGCCCTGTGCCGCGAGCCGGGCCGCAATGACAGGGTTGTGGTGGATCTGGGTTGGCAGCCATTTCAGGCCGCGCGCCCCTTGGTTGATGGCCTTGCCGCGAAGATCGAGGGCGTGGTGCGCCCCTGGGCAGATCATACCGCCATGGAGAAGATCAGCGGATCGGCTCGCGTCTCGCCCCAGTCCTTCCAGGCTGAGGCGGGTATTGCGCCGGTTTTCGTGCAGGCGAAGCGAATCGTTCCAGGCGAAACCGAGGGCGGCGCGGCGTTTCCCGAGACCCAGCCAAGCCCGCTTGAGCCGGAAGCCATCCCAAATAACCACCGATCCTACGCCATTCAGTGGTTTCTTTTTGCGGCAACGCTACTGGCGATATATGGGGTCTATGTTTACCGCTGGCGCAGGTTGCAGCGATAAACCGGCGGAGATACAGTCCGCCGCTCGTAATTTTTGATTCGGTGACGGTAACGTGAAATACATTAGCACGCGGGGCAACGCTCCGGTCCTGAACTTCAAGGAAGTGACCCTGGCTGGCCTTGCTCGTGACGGCGGCCTTTACGTTCCCGAGTCAATTCCGCAGTTCTCTGCCGACGACATCCGCGCCATGGCCGGGCTTTCCTATGTGGAAACCGCCGTGCGCGTGTTGATGCCCTACCTCGGCGACAGCATCAACG
>JAEZBH010000123.1 GCA_023427285.1 Pseudomonadota bacterium | reverse complement strand
GAACAGGTCCATGAGCATGGACTTGCCGCGCCCCACCGAGCCCCACATGTACAGCCCGCGCGGCGGCTTGCCTGCCGCCGGCTTGCCCCCGAAAAGCTTGCCCAGCCAAGAGGTCGAGGCCGCTTTGGGCTCCCATGCGGCCAGTTCCGCCGCCAATTGGTCGAGACGCTGCGCCGCGCGCTCCTGATCGGGGTCAGCGCGAAGCTCGGAGCGGGCAAACAGGTTTTTATAGGCGTTCAGAACTGTCATGATGCAACGCACATAATGACAAGGCGAACGGTTGAAAAGCCGTCACGAGCCGAAGCAGGACAGCCGCCACTATTTTCGACATGAAGCGTTTTAGCTGCTGACCGAGGGGCAAGGCAGAACTGGCGCACAATCAAATATGTTGCTGGATACCAACACTCTGCTTGTGGCCATGGCGTGCGCAAGCTTTTTCAGTGCCGCTCTGCTGACAGGCATTTACCGTATAAACCCCGGAGAACCCGCCATTATCTTCTGGGGCACGGGCAATTTCCTGTTCGGCGTCGGCTCGATGCTGGACGCCTTTTACAACAGCATCGGCCCTGAATTTACCAGCACCTTTGCCACGCTGACGCAAACGGCAGGCTTTGCCCTTCTGGCGGTGGGCCTGATGCGCTTTTTGCACAAGAACACGCATGCCCGGCTCATCGCCGCGCTCCTTCTCCTGCAAATCGCCATCCACACTTACTTTGTGTTCATCACGCCCCTGCTGTGGGTGCGGATTGCCAACATATCCGTCTTCATGGCGATCATCGCGCTGTGGACGCTGGTTGCCCTGCGCTCCCCCGGCGCGGTTGCCGGCAACCATTCGGTCGCCGTTCCGTTTCTGCGGCTGGGGTTCAGCCTGACGATCATCTCCTACGCCCTGTGGTTCGGCTATGCCGTGCGGGTGCAGCCGCCCGGACCGCTGATCGCGGCCCACGGCCAGCTTGCCAGCGTGGCCTTGCTGCAAATGCTCTGCACCATCGTCATCCTGAACATCAGCTTCGTGCTTCTGGTCATGGAGCGGATTCACCGCCTGCTCAGCCGCCGCGCCGCCATGGATGACCTGACAGCCGTGTTCAACCGCCGCGCCTTCAATCAGATCGCGGAGGTGGAGCTGGCACGGGCGGACCGCTCGCACAACTGGCCTGCCCTGATCGCGCTTGATCTCGACCACTTCAAATCGGTCAACGATCGTTTCGGCCATGCCGCAGGCGATGACGTGCTGCGCCGCTTCAGTGCGCTCATCAAGTCCTCAACCCGCGCGGGCGACATCATCGCGCGCATGGGCGGAGAGGAATTTGCCGCCCTGCTGCCCGCCACCAATCTGGCCCGCGCCGTCAGCGTTGCCGAGCGCATCCGCGCCGCGCTGGAGGCCGAGCGCTTCTCGTCCGGCGGGCAGAACTTCACCGTCACCACCAGCATCGGCCTGACCATCGTCCTGCCTCACGACACGCTGCACAGCGCCTTCGTGCGTGCCGACGCCGCGCTCTATGCCGCCAAGAACGCTGGCCGCAATCAGGTGATGACCAACACGCCTCCCTTGCCTGCCAACGATCCGGCCGCAACGCCGCAGCACAACCGCGCCGCCGCGCCCCCGCCGCCAGACCCTGACGCCGCCGCGCCGGATTCGTCGTACTCCTCCCTCAACCTGTACGCGCTCGATCCGCTCGACGAGCCGCCGCCCGTTCGCATGCCGCCCTTCCATATTCCGCCGCTCTCCAGCGGCTCCCACCGCTGATCCGTAGGCCGGAAGGCGCAGACCCACACAGACCCACAAAAGGAAAGGGCCGCACCTTGCGGCGCGACCCTTGTCCTCAAAATCAGATCAGGCGCTGTGCTTACAGCTGGCGCTCGACCATCATCTTCTTGATTTCTGCGATCGCCTTGGCCGGGTTCAGACCCTTCGGGCAGACGTTGGCGCAGTTCATAATGGTGTGGCAGCGATACAGGCGGAACGGATCCTCAAGGTGATCGAGGCGCTCGCCGGTCATCTCGTCGCGGCTGTCGGCCAGCCAGCGGTATGCCTGCAGCAGGATTGCCGGGCCGAGGTACTTGTCGCCGTTCCACCAGTAGCTCGGGCACGAGGTCGAGCAGCAGGCGCACAGGATGCACTCGTAAAGGCCGTCCAGCTTCGCGCGGTCTTCCTTGCTCTGAAGGCGCTCCGCACCCGACGGGGTGGTGGAGACGGCCTGCAGCCACGGCTTGATCGAGGCATACTGGGCGTAGAACGTCTTGAAGTCCGGCACCAGGTCCTTGATGACTTCCATGTGCGGCAGCGGCGTGATCTTCACCGCGCCCTTGCAGTCTTCAATGGCGGTGGTGCAGGCCAGACCGTTCTGACCGTCGATGTTCATCGAGCACGAACCGCACACGCCTTCGCGGCAAGACCGGCGGAAGGTCAGGGTCGGGTCGATCTCGTTCTTGATCTTGATGAGGGCATCGAGGACCATCGGGCCGCATTCGGCCAGATCGACCTCGTAGGTATCCATGCGCGGATTCTGACCGTCATCCGGGTTCCAGCGATAAATGCTGAACTTCCTGACCTTCTTGGCACCTTCCGGAGCCGGATAGGTCTTGCCCTTCTTCACAACAGAATTCGCTGGCAATGAAAATTCAGCCATGGCCGCGGTCCTCACTTATTATTTGTTCAACGGCCTTATAGCGTGCGCGACGTCGGCTGCAACCTATCTGTCAATTTCAGAACAGGTTGTCGGGCAGGTTTCTCCGGTCAGCGGAGCATAAGCTGCTGAAAATCGTGCTCTGGGCCAGTCAAACCGCCGCCTGACCAGCGCTCAAAACCGGGCCAGGGCGCAAAATGGGCCGCAACGGCAGGCCCGCATCCCCGAGTCTCTCATTCTCGGCCCCCGCCGTGCGGGGCGGCGCTACGCCTTGAACGCGGCGGTCGGCCCCGGTCCCGGCGTCGGCTGGGGAATTTCAGGCTGGGGCAGCGGCTCGGGCTCGTGCGTCGGCTCGGGGCCCGGCGAAGGGCTGGGCGTCTCGCGCGCGGGCTCCACCTCCGGATAGGTCGGCGTGCCGGGTTGCTGGCCGGGCTGCTGACCCGGCTGCTGGCCCGGCAGTTGACCGGGCTGGATTTCCGGCGGCGAGATCGGCTGAATGCCCGGCGGTGCGCCGGGTTGCGGATCGGTCGGGGTTGTCGGCTGAATCTCCGGCGAACGCTGGGGCTGGATCTCAGGCGAGCGCTTGGGCTGCTGGCTGACCATTCAGGCCTCCCTCCATACGAGAACACACCTGTCCATATGGGGCCGCTTCCCCCACAGGCGAGCGTGGCCGCACGCCCTGAAAATCCGCCATCTACGACTATTTCGTACCAATTATCTGGTATGAAGCTCCCCGCCCTTTTGGTACTTTACCGATCCCGAAGGAAAGGGTGGCTGCCCTTTCCCCGGGGGTTCGAGATCAGAGCCGGACTACAATTCTTATTCGTATCCGTTTCCACTCGAACCGAAAGAGCATCCTCACATGATGCCTCCTCGGTATAAAAGACCGGCAAGGACCACCCTTGCCGGTCTTTCGAGTTTACGCGACATGCGCAACAACCTGAAATCGTTTCGCGCCTAACTCGTTGATATTATGGTCTAATATCCAAATCCGCCGAACGCAGCGCAGGCTGGCCGTCTACGACCATAAGGCCGGACGGACCGGAATAATCTCCATTGTCGCGATCTTGCCCGCTTGGTATTTTACCGGTCCTGGGAGAAAGGGTTGCCGCCCTCCCTCCCAGGGGTTCGAGATCAGAACCGGACTACGAGACGGATTCGCAGCCGTTTCCACTCGAACCGAAGAAGCATTCGCATATGCTATCTCCGGTAAAAATCGGCGGGGCTCATTCCCCGCCGATTTACCGAGCATAAGGCGGCCACCTCTGCCGGAACAAGTCGTTTCACTCCTAACTCGTTGATATTATGGTCTAATATGGAAAAAGGGCCGCGCACCGCAGCCCTTTCATTCATCCCAGCAAAAAGCCGCCTTAAACCGACACACTACCGATCTGCGCCCTTTGCTTTGCCCCACTGGCGGGCGGCGGTGTAGCCAAGGTAGCCGGTCCCGAACAGTACGTAGAGCGGCTCGGGGATCGCCTGCAAATAGCCGGTCATACCCTTCGCAATCCGCGCCGCCACGTCTGCATCCCACGCGCTCACCAGACCCATCGGGATCGAGAACAGCAGCAGCACATACATCACATAAAGAAAGCTCGGGCGCGCCCGGCTGGTCCACGGATCGCTCGACTGCGCCTCGGCAATGATCGCCGCCATCTGCGCCTTCAGCTGTTCCAGCTCCTGCGAGCCCTCCAGCCGCAGCAGCTCCAGCTTGGCCCGCTCCCGCGCCTCCGGGTCAGGGATCACCTTGTCGATCACCTTCGTCATCGGCCCTAAAATCGCCCCCAGAACACTCATTGCGTGCTCCTCCCCTTCTTCTTGTTCTTGTCCTTGTCCTTGCAGGGGGATCTATAATCC
>JAEZBH010000114.1 GCA_023427285.1 Pseudomonadota bacterium | reverse complement strand
CACCTACCTCGATGAGGTTCATGCCGTGGGCATGTATGGCCTGCGCGGCGGCGGCGTCTCCGAGCGGGACGGCGTTGCGCATCGCCTGACCATCATCGAGGGCACGCTGGGCAAGGCGTTCGGCGTGATGGGCGGCTACATTGCGGCCAGCAAGACCATCATCGACGTGGTGCGCTCCTACGCTCCGGGCTTCATCTTCTCCACCTCGCTCGCGCCGGTTCTGGTTGCGGGCGCGCTGGCGAGCGTGAAGCACCTGAAGGAGAGCAACGTTGAGCGCGAGCGCCATCAGGAGCGCGCCGCCACTCTGAAGAAGATGCTGTCGGAGGCGGGCCTGCCGGTCATGCCGTCGGTCAGCCACATCGTCCCCGTGCAGGTGGGCGATCCGGTGCGCTGCAAGAAGATCTCCGACATCCTGCTCTTGGAATACGGCATCTACGTTCAGCCGATCAATTACCCGACCGTTCCGCGCGGCACCGAGCGCCTGCGCTTCACGCCGACCCCCCAGCACGACGATGCCATGATGATCGCCCTGCGCGATGCTTTGCTTGAAATCTGGGACCGTCTCGAACTCAAGCTGGCCGCCTGAGGCGGCTCGTAGAGCGTCGATTGGAAGTTGAGTTGGTTCAGTGTTGGCTAATGCCCAAGGGCTGCCAACTCAGCTTCCATTATTAAAACTAATTTAAATTACAATATGTTGCGGGATCGGTTGACGGCCGTTAGCTGACCACTATATCCATTTGGACTATGGATGGGGTGAGGAGCCTGGCGATGGAAATCAGGGTCGTGGCTGTCAAAGCGTTTACTTTATTTCGCGCTTTTGTAGCCGGATCGATGGTGGCTTCTATCGCGTTTGAGTTGTGGGGCAGCCAATTGTTGCCTGCCTCTATCGATCAGATGACGGCCTCGGCGCTGGCCGGACTTGGCCTTGTCGGCCTTAAGGCGATTGTTGCTGCGGCAGCATAATGCCCGCCTTGCTCACGTCAGCCAATGTTGACTATGCGGCAATGTGGGTCGTCGGCGGCGTGACAATTGTGGCGTCGGTCGTGCGGATTTGCTCCCATGGATATCATCGCATCGTGAACAAGAACTGGGGGGCATTCGCCCTTGGAGTGGGGCGCAGCTTTTTTTGAGCGCCGTTATGAATTAGAATATCATTCGGTTCTGGACATTGGGGGGGCTGAATGAAGTCGGACATTGATGATTGGGAAGAAGAATTAGAATCATTGCAGGCCAAGATTACCAGTGATGGGGTGGGATTCGCTCGTGAATATAGGCAAAAGGTCGTTGATCGGATCAGTTTCTTGGAAGGGAAAATCAAAAGAAAACGTGATGATGATTTAAATAAGAATACAATTAATCATCTAAATAGCACCCATGTTTTGAATAAAGGTATTTTGTTGATTAATATTTTGCTTCTGGTTTGTCAGATACTTGGTGTTTTTATTAACTTTTGGCGGCTTGAATGAAATGGACTCGTTTGAAGGCTTTCTGGTCGAGTTCACGCCGGTGGGTAGCAGCGTGAAGGTGTGCGCGGTTGATCCGTTCACGGGGCTGGAGGCGGTCATCGTCGGCTCCAGCCTGACGCCGAGCCATTTGCTGGCCAAAGCCGCCGTCCGCAAGCTGAAGGGCCTGCTTGGTCGGGCTGATGAGGCGATGGAAGCCGGGCAGGGCGATGCCGTGTCCGCTGCCCCGCCGCCGCCCCGTCGCGGCCTGATTGTCTGACCGGGGGAATCCTTGCCTCCCGCATGCCTCGTAATCGCCCGCCAAGGCTTGCTGGGCGCGATTTCGAGGGGTGGGTGCTACTACCCCAGCCTGAATAGGTAAAAACCTTTCTGTGGGCATCCTGACGCGATTGAAGGGGTGCTGGTTTTAGTCCGGACCTGATTGTGCCAGAACCGAAACGCATGGCACCCATGCACTGGATGACAGGGCGCTTTGGAAAGCTGCTCTAGCCCTGATGCCCGCCCTGTGGTATGCGCGCCCTCATCACGGCAGGCCTTAAGGCCGGGCCGTGTTTCTGTTTACGAGTCGAGAGATGTCATGACCAAGACTGTCGCCATCGGTTCGGATCATGCTGGCGTTGCGCTGAAGCAGATCCTGATGCAGGACCTGAACGAGGCCGGTTTCAACGTGCTGGATCTGGGCACCTGCGGGTCCGAGTCGGTTGACTACCCGGATTTCGGCTATGCCGTTGCAGACGCGGTGGCTGGCGGCAAGGCGCAGCTGGGCGTTCTGGTCTGCGGCTCTGGCATCGGTATTTCCATTGCGGCCAACCGCAACCCGGCTGTTCGCGCGGCTCTTTGCACCAGCGGCCTGATGGCGCGCCTTGCCCGTCAGCACAACGATGCGAACGTGCTTGCGCTGGGCGAGCGCCTGACCGGTGTTGATATGGCCCGCGACATTCTCAAGGAATTCCTGGCGACCCCCTTTGATGGCGGCCGTCACCAGCGGCGGATCGACAAGCTCTCCAATCCGCCCGTCTCTGCTTAAAGCAATTGCTTCCAGCCAAATGCTCCAGTCAGTACCCAAGGAGAATAAGCGATGACTTCCGCCGCTATTGCGCCCAAGGCCGAGGGCCGCGCAGCTGACTTCTTCACCGCCAGCGTCGCGCAGTCCGACCCGGCCATTGCTGCCGCCATTCAGGGCGAGCTGCATCGCCAGCAGGATCAGATCGAGCTGATCGCCTCTGAAAACATCGTCTCCCAGGCGGTGCTGGAAGCACAGGGCTCCGTGCTGACCAACAAGTACGCCGAAGGCTATCCCGGCAAGCGCTACTATCAGGGCTGCCACCACGTCGATATCGTGGAGCAGCTGGCCATCGACCGCGCCAAGGAACTGTTCGGCGCGCAGTTCGTGAACGTGCAGCCGCACTCCGGCGCACAGGCCAACGGCGCTGTCATGCTGGCGCTGGTGAAGCCGGGCGAGACCGTGATGGGTCTGTCGCTGGCGGCAGGCGGCCACCTGACCCACGGCGCACCGCCGGCCATGTCGGGTAAGTGGTTCAACGCCGTGCAGTACGGCGTGGACCCGGAAACCCACCTGATCGACTTCGCCGAGGTGGAGCGTCTGGCCAAGGAACACAAGCCGCGCCTCATCATCGCGGGCGGTTCGGCCTATCCGCGCACGCTCGACTTCCAGAAGTTCCGTGAGATTGCCGACTCGGTTGGCGCGCTGCTGATGGTCGATATGGCGCACCTTGCCGGTCTTGTGGCTGGCGGCGCGCACCCGAACCCACTGCCGATCGCCGACATCGTGACCACCACCACCCACAAGACCCTGCGTGGTCCGCGC
>JAEZBH010000064.1 GCA_023427285.1 Pseudomonadota bacterium | reverse complement strand
CGGCACAGCTTTCGCTGCGCCCGGAATGCCCCCATGTCACGGCTGACGCGGCGTTTGACAAGCCCTTACCTCATTTCAGGCAGGCTGTTTCAGGCCGCAACGGGCAACTTGCAGGAATTTGCCTGATAGAGCGCTGGGAAGCGGTCGCATCCCGCGCACCATTGTGCAGCCTCGGGCGACAGCCAGCCGATGATTTGCTGAATGTCATCATGGTGCCTTGGCAGATTGTAATGCAGGATCGGCTCATGGTGGGCGATCCGGTTGCGCAGTTTGCGAATGGTGGTGAGCGGGCCTGACAGGCTCTTGCGCGGCACGCGCTTTCCGTTTGGCTTGCTTGCGATTTGATGCAGTGTTTTGCGCCAAAGCGCCTCATATTCGGTGCCGAGCAGCGCCGTCCAGAATCCGAAGGAGAGGGTGGATAGAACCTGTTCCGAAGTGTGAGCCTTGCGGTTCAGGGTAAGCTCAACAAGAGCGCGCCGAACCTTCTGCATTTGTTTCTCATGCAGGCACGGGCTGCCGTCCAGCAGCCATTCTTCACCGAACTGCTGCCGCATCGCGTCATGAATTCGATTGCGCAGCGAAAGCTCCAGTGCCTGAAGCGGGATGTAGAGCGCTTCCGAAAGTTTGGCATTTAAAGTGTAGAGCTGAACCGCTGTTGCCGGGTTTCCGCTCGCCCATTCCAAATAACGGCCAAGTCTTGCCTCAGAGAAGGCAGTTTGCAGAGGCGTCAGGGGCATCGAGATTAAATCTTCAGGTCGATTCCATCGCCTCAATCTATCTAAAGGACTATAATAGAAATATTGTAAAATCTCGATCCGGCTTGATTTTTTCCAACCTCTGCGCTATTTCCTCCTCATGCACCCCGGTGTCGCCTCTGCTTTCAGCATGCGCCCGGGGTAACGTGTTTCTGGGGGCAAGCGCCTCACCAATCTCTCCCACATTCTTCATAACGCAACGGCCCCGATCTGGGATCGAGGCCGTGCAAATTCTCTGGTTTCGGCAATGATTTTGGCAACGCTACTAAGCGTTAGTCGCGCTCGTTGCCGTCCTCGTCATCATCCTCGGGGATCTGGTAGCGGCCCAGGTCCTGCGCCACGCGCGGATCGCGCAGCAGCGAGTCGATCTTGCTCGCCTCGTCGAAGCTTTCGTCCACGCGGAACACCAGATTGGGCACGTATTTCATCGTGCGCAGGCGGTGGCCCACTTCGCCCTTCAGGTACCGGGCGTTGCGGCGCAGAGCGGCCATCACTTCCGGTTCATCGGTTCCGCCCATCGGCACAACGAACACGGTGGCGTGACGCAGGTCCGGCGAGACGCGTACTTCCGTCACCGTCACCATATGCTTGGACAGCACGTCATCCTGCACATTGCCGCGGGCCAGCACCTCGGAGAGCGCATGGCGAATCTGCTCGCCGACGCGCAGCAACCGCACGGAGCGGCCGGTGTCAGTGGATTGTTGGCGCATGGTCAGTGTCCTTCGGCTCTGTGAGCCTTGTGTTTAATGTCTTTAGAATGTTTTTTGCAGGGGGATCTTGATCCCCCTGCGACCCCCGTTCGTTTTGTCGGGCCGCGTCCTTCATCAAGGGATAACGCACTCCTGACGCCCATTGTGTTCAGGGTGAGCCGAGACTGTGCCGTTTGCGCGTCCCTGTAGAAACGAAAGGGAGGTTGCCAAGAGGGATAAATCCCTCCTGCACCAAATTCCTTTAAATCAGGCAAGCCCCAAACGCCGTTGCGGGCGGCTTTTCCTCTGCCCGTTGCCACAGGCTTTTGGAAAAACCGCCCGCGGGCGTGACGAAAGGGAAGCGGGGGCTCTGTCGCCAAAGCCCCCGCTGTGTCTTAGAGCGTGCGCTCGCGCTGCTCGATTTCGTAGGCTTCGATGATGTCGCCCACCTTGATGTCCTGGAAGTTTTCCAAGGTGACACCGCACTCCATGCCAGCGCGCACTTCGTTGACGTCGTCCTTGAAGCGACGCAGCGAGGAGAGGCCGCCCGTGTAGACGATGACATCGTCGCGCAGGATGCGAGCCTTGAGGTTGCGGCGCAGGTTGCCTTCGCGAACGATAAGACCTGCGGCGCGACCGGCCTTGCCAGCCTGGAACACGTCGCGGACTTCGGCGCGGCCCACCACGTTCTCCACCATCTCCGGACCCAGCTGACCGGCCATGGCGGCCTTCATGTCGTCAATCAGGTCATAGATGATGTCGTAGTACTTCAGCACCACGCCGTCGCGCTCGGCCACTTCGCGGGCCTTGGCGTTGGCGCGGACGTTGAAGCCCACGATCGGCGCGTTGGACGCCTTGGCGAGCGTGACGTCGGATTCGGTGATGCCACCGACCGCTGCGTGCAGCACGCGGGTCTTGATCTCGTCGGTCGAGAGCTTGGACACGGCCTGCGAGATCGCCTCGACGGAACCATGCACGTCGGCCTTGATGACCACCGGGAATTCCTGAGCCTTGTTGGCCTTGAGGGCCGAGAACATGGACTCCAGGGTGGTCGGGGCAACGGCCTGACGCTTCCGCTGAGCAAGGGTGGCGCGGTATTCGGCAACTTCGCGAGCGCGGGCTTCGTTTTCGACGACCGAGAAGCTGTCGCCAGCACCCGGAACGCCGGAGATGCCGAGGATCTCGACCGGCTGGCTCGGGCCAGCCTGCTTCACCTGACGGCCCTTGTCGTCCACCAGCGCACGGACCTTGCCCCACTCTGCGCCGACGACGAAGATGTCGCCAACGCGCAGGGTGCCGCGGCTGACCAGCACGGTTGCCACCGGACCACGGCCCTTGTCGAGCTTGGCTTCGATGACGGTGCCTTCGGCCGGACGATCCGGATTGGCCTTCAGCTCCAGCAGTTCCGACTGAAGCAGGATCTTCTCGGTCAGTTCATCCAGACCGATCCGCTTCAGCGCAGAGACTTCCACGTCCTGCACGTCGCCGCCGAAGGCTTCGACCTGCACGTTGTGGTTCAGCAGCATTTCCCGAACCTTGCCCGGGTTGGCCTGCGGCTTGTCGACCTTGTTGATCGCCACGATCATCGGAACGCCAGCAGCCTTGGTGTGGTTGATGGCTTCGATGGTCTGCGGCATCAGGCCGTCGTCGGCTGCCACAACGAGAATGACGATGTCGGTGACGTTGGCACCGCGTGCGCGCATCTCGGTGAAGGCTTCGTGGCCCGGGGTGTCGAGGAAGCTGATCTTCTCGCCGCCCTTCAGCGTCACCTGATACGCACCGATGTGCTGGGTGATGCCGCCGGCTTCGCCCTGCACCACGTCGGTGCCGCGCAGGGCATCGAGCAGCGAGGTCTTGCCGTGGTCAACGTGGCCCATGATGGTCACGACCGGCGGACGCGCCTTCAGCGATTCCGGTGCGTCTTCGCCGCCGGTCAGGCCGATTTCAACGTCAGACTCAGCCACGCGCTTCACGGTGTGGCCGAAATCGGTGACGATCAGTTCAGCGGTGTCCTGGTCGATCGACTGGTTCAGCGTGACCACCATGCCCATCTTGAACAGGGCCTTGATGACGTCCGAGCCGCGCTCGGCCATACGGTTGGCCAGTTCCTGAACGGTGATGGTCTCCGGCACCACGACTTCGCGGACCTGCTTTGCGGCAGGACCCTGCGAGGTGTGCAGGCGCTTTTCCTTTTCGCGGGCGCGCTTCAGAGCGGCCATCGAGCGAACGCGGACCGAGTCGTCGTCGTTCAGCGCGCGCACCACGGTGAGCTTGCCGGACTGACGACGCTCATCAGAGCGCGGACGGGCAACCTTGGGAGCTTCCGGCTTGCGCTTGGTGGCACCTGCGGGACCGCGACGACCCTCCTCGTCATCCAGTGCAGGCCGTGCCTTGGCGGGGCGTGCCGCGCCATCGGCCGGAGCCGCTGCGGGAGCGGAACGATCCGGAGCGCCACGATCACCTGCGCCACGCTCGGCAGCTGCCGGCTTGGGCTGTGCGGCTTTGCGCTTGGCTTCTTCTTCCTTGCGCTTTGCTTCTTCAGCGGCGAGGCGAGCAGCCTCTTCCTCTGCGCGGCGCTTGGCTTCGCGAGCGTCCTTCTCGGCCTGAATCGAGGCTTCGCGCTCGGCATCGGCACGGCGGCGCTGTTCTTCCAGAGCGCGCATACGCTCTTCTTCAGCCTGACGCAGTGCAGCCTGGACGCGCTCCTGACGGGTCAGGCGGTCAAGGTCGGAGATCGGACCGCCGGAGCTGCCGCCGCGACGCTGGGGCTGTGCCCCGCGACCTTGCGGGCCACGACCGCCATCACGGCCCTGCTGCGGGCCACGACCACCGTCACGGCCACCCTGACCCTGGCGCTGGCCACCACGGTTGTCACTGCGGTTGTCGCGAGCATCACGGCCCTGCGGCTGTTCCGTCTTCGGTGCAGCGGGAGCGGGGGTCGGAGCTGCGGCCGGAGCGGCCGGGCGGGCCTCGGCAACCGGCTGGGGTGCCGGAGGGGGTGCGGGCTCAGGTTCGGGCGCTGCTGCAACCGGTGCAGGTGCGGCTTCCGGCTTGGGCTCGGGTGCCGGGGCAGGTTCCGGAGCGGCAGCAACCGGCTCACGCACGGGCTCGGGCTCAGTAGCCACGGGTTCCGGCTGGGCGGCTACAGGCTCGGGGGCCGGTGCAGGCTCGGGCGCGGAGACGGCTTCAGCAGTGTCCTGCTGATGCTCGGTCTGGCCTTCCAAGATTTCCATCTCGGTGTCCAGATCCTCCTCACCAGGCCGCTTCAGCACGCGACGCTTCTTCACCTCGACCATGACAGTCTTGGAGCGCCCGTGGCTAAAGCTCTGCTTGACCTTGCCGGCTTCAATTGTTTTTTTGATGCCCAGCGGTGGCCGCGAGCCCAGGGTGAGTTTCTTATCGTCAGTCATCCACGAACCGTCCCAATTTCCGAGCCCGGAAATTCTACAAAAGCACACCAGCGGCGCGCGTCTTCGTAAATTCGACGCGCGGCCCCCGAGTCGGTGATCGCAGCGTGTACCACATTTTCGCGACCCAACGCCAAGCTCAATTCGGCTCTGGCGGCGGGCAGCCGCAGCATATAACCGTCAGGCCGGATTTGGCGCAACGCGCCATCCAGCTTGGCGGCCCCATCGTGGGCTGCATCACCTGCATGCACCAGAGCATATACGCGCCCGGTGCGGATAGCACTGAGAATCCGGTCGAACCCGAAGGACAATTTTCCGGCCCGATTCTCAAGTCCAAGGCGAGAGAAAAAACGCTTCTCCAGCCCTGAGGCAATCTGATCCGGCAGGTTGTCCGGAATGGTCAGGGTGCGTGCATCCACCTTGAGGGTGCGCGCGGCCTGGCCTTTCAGCTTGCCTTTGGCAATGGCCGCCTCAAGCGCCGGACGATCGGGGCAGATCCATGCGCCCCGTCCGCCAAGCTTTGAGCCGAGATCGGCCACCAGTTCCCCTTCAGGTCCCGCCACGAGGCGTATCAGCCC
>JAEZBH010000524.1 GCA_023427285.1 Pseudomonadota bacterium | reverse complement strand
GCCCATGCCCGGCGCGCATCATTGCGGCAAATGCCTTGCGGCGCGTGTCCTGATCTAGCGGCTTTCCGGCCCCGAACGGTCCCAAATGGCGGCGTCGCAAAAATGCAACAGCTGCCTCAAGAGCGTCCAGGTCTGATAGTGCCTCATCTGCAACACCCCGGTCGATACCCGCACCGGCCAGCGCCTGACGAATGCGGTTCGCGCCCATGCCCCTTCGGCTGAGCGCGCGCGTGCGCCCTTCGGCAAACATGCCATCATTGACCGCACCGACGCGCTCCACCATCTCCAAAATGCTGGAAATGGCGGATTCCGGCCCCTCAGCGCCCGCCTCAACACTGTCATCGCCCCCTTCGGGCGCGCCTTCCCACCCCCGCTCGCGCACCTTGCGGCGCAAGTAAGTGGCGAGCTTGTGGCGCGTCGTGGCGTAGCGCGAGACGTAATGCAGGGCCAAATCTTTCAAACGTAGCGCATTCAAAGGGGCTTGAGACATTTCGAGAGACACTTCATAGGAAAAGCCACAGGGGTCAATCGCCTTGATCCTGCCACAGTCGGGCCGGATTTTGAACGCGACTGGCAGGCAAAAGTCCAACCTGAGTGACAGTGTTTTGACACCGCCCGCCGCAATGCGTGGGCCGTGTCAGTTTTAGAGAGACGGGAGCGCAGCGTTGCTGAATTCGACTTCGCAGCAACTCAATGCCGACATTCTGAATGGGATGACGGACCAATTGAACGGGCACCCGGCCGCGCGTGCAAGCACGGCCACGTTGGCTCCCACGCCGACGGAAGACACCTTGCCCCGGCGCTTTGCTGACTTTGAAACCTTCACGGAGGCGCTGGACTACGCCGCCCAGGGCGTGCGCGGCTTCAACGTGTATTCGGCCCGCGGCGACCTCAAGGAAGTGCTTCCTTATGCGGCCCTGCGCGAAGGCGCAGTCAGCCACGCCCGCCGACTGATGAAGCTGGGCGTTGAGCGCGGCGACCGCGTGGCCCTGATTGCCGAGACTTCCTCGGCCTTCATGATTGCCTTCAGCGCCTGCGCCTATGCCACCGGCCTGCCGGTGCCGCTGCCTCTGCCGACCTCGTTCGGCGGCCGCGAAGGCTATGTGCAGCAGATCCGCAACCAGCTCTCCAGCAGCGAACCGAAGGTGGTTCTGGCCCCGCCGGGCCTGATCGACCTGATCCGCGAGGCCGCAGACGGTCTTGGCGCGGTGTTCGTCGGCGACTGGAACGACTTTGCCGCTCTGCCGGAAGCCGAAGGCGACCTGCCGCAGGCCCACCCGGACGACGTGGCCTACCTGCAATATTCCTCGGGCAGCACCCGTTTCCCGCACGGCGTTGAGGTGACTCACCGCGCCATGCTGGCGAACTGCATGGGTCAGGCCTACCACGGCACCCGCGTGCAGCCGACCGACCGCTGCATCTCGTGGCTGCCGTTCTATCACGACATGGGCCTTGTCGGCTGCTTCCTCGCCACGCTCACCAGCCAGGTCTCGACTGACCTGATCCCGACGGACGAGTTCGTTCGCCGCCCGCTGACGTGGTTGAAGCTGATCTCGGAAAACCCTGGCACCACAATCTCTTACAGCCCGACCTTCGGCTACGACATCACCACCCGTCGTGCGCCGTCCGACGTGGCCGAGAAGTACGACCTGTCACGCTGGCGCGTTGCGGGCAACGGCGGCGACATGATTCGCCCGGATGTGATGCAGGCGTTCATCGACGCTTTTGCCCCCGCTGGTTTCCAGCCCGGCGCATTCATGCCGTCTTACGGCCTTGCCGAAGCGACCGTGGCCATCAGCTTCATGCCGGTGGGTCAGGGCATCGTCACCGATCTGGTGGATGAGCGCATGCTCTCGGGCGAAGGCAATTCTGCTGCACGCGATTCGAACCAGCCGGTGCGTTACCGCGCCATCGTCAACTGCGGCAAGCCGCTGCCGGATCACGTGATCGAGATTCGCGACGAAGACGATAACGTTCTGGCCGAACGCGCCATTGGCCGCGTGCTGGTCAAGGGTCCGTCGATCATGAAGGGTTACTTCCGCGATCCGGAAGCAACCGCTGCGTGCCTCAGCGCCGACGGCTGGCTCGACACCGGCGACATGGGCTACCTGCTGGACGGCTCGCTGTTCATCATCGGCCGCGCCAAGGACATGATCATCATCAACGGCAAGAACCACTGGCCGCAGGATATCGAGTGGGCTGTCGAGCAGTTGCCGGGCTTCAAGAACGGCGACATCGCAGCCTTCGGCGTGACCGAGGCCAACGGCGAGGAACGCCCCGCCGTGCTGGTGCAGTGCCGCGTCTCCGACCCCGCCGAGCGCATTCGCCTGCGTGAGGAAATCCGCGCCAAGGTTCGCCAGATCACCGGCATGAACTGCATCGTGGAACTGGTGCCGCCGCGCAGCCTGCCGCGCACCTCCTCGGGCAAGCTGAGCCGCTCCAAGGCGCGCCAGCAGTACCTCTCCGGTCAGATCGTCCCGCTCAGCGTTGCTGCTTGAGCGGGACCATCACCGCACCTGACATGAGCACCACGCCCCCCGTGACCGGCGAATCGAAAGTCGTCGCCGTCACGGGCGCGACTGGATTCGTGGGTGCGAACCTCATTCACCAACTGGCCAGACGGGGTTGGGACGTTCGCGCCCTCACCCGTCGCCCGCCGCACAAGCTGCTAGACTCCGGCATCACCTGGGTGCCCGGCAGTCTGGAAGATGCGAACTCGCTGGCAACGCTGGTGCGCGGCGCGTCCGCCTGCATCCATGTTGCAGGAGCGATCAAGGGCCGCAACCGCGACGACTTTGCCAAAGCCAACGTCGGCGGCACCGAGCGGGTGCTGAACGCCTGCAAGAACAGCGGCGTTGAGCGGTACATCCACGTCTCCTCCCTTGCTGCGCGGGAGCCGGACCTCTCCGACTATGCCTGGAGCAAGCGCGAGGCTGAGGAAGCCGTTCGCGCCCTGGCCGATGGCCACTGGTCGATGGTGCGCCCGCCCGCCGTCTATGGCCCCCGCGACCGGGAAACCCTCAGCCTGTTTCAGGCGGCAAAGCTGGGCCTTGCCCCGCTGCCCAACACGCAGGCGCGCGCATCGCTCATTCATGTAAACGATCTGAGCGCGGCGCTGATTGCCAGCCTTGAGGCGGACAGTGCGCTGCACGGCCATGTGGTTGACGTGCATGACGGCCAGCCGGGCGGCTATCTGCTTGCCGACCTTTACCGCCAAATCGGCTCAGTTTTGGGCAAGCGGGTCATGCTGGTGCCCGTGCCGGGCCTTCTCTTGCGCGGCATCGGGCAGGCCAATGCGGTTCTGGCCCCCTTCCTTGGCCGCGTGCCCATGGTGACGCCGGGCAAGGTGCGCGAGCTGATGCACCCGGACTGGACGACGCAGGACGACACCCTCAACCGCCTCGCCGGATGGCAACCAAGCATCACCGCGGCGGACGGATTGGCGGCGACGGCACGCTGGTATGAGGCTGAAGGCTGGCTATAACGCCAAGATGGCGCTATGAGGCTGCGAACCTTTGAGGTGACGTTTTCGTTGGTCGCACTTTCTTAATCGCATGGCACATGCCCTG
>JAEZBH010000410.1 GCA_023427285.1 Pseudomonadota bacterium | reverse complement strand
ACGCGCGTGTGCTGTGGGGAACCGGGCGCGGAAACTACAACCGCGACGGCTCGAATTAAACAGCAAACGGCCCGAGCTTTTCTTTGGTACAGCTCGGGCCGTTCGTTTTTTCAGCGCAGCGCCAATATTTGTTCTGGCGCCGCCTCTATTTAGTCAGCGGAGATCATCGGCACAAACAGCGGCGTGAGGGTAGTAAAGGTTATCTCTTCGCCATAAACCGTACCGGCCGCGTTGGTGGCATACGCCCGCAGATGGTACACAGTGCCTGGCTGCAGGCCACTGAGGCTGCAGGAGAACGATCCCGTTGCGTTCACGGGTCCATCGGTGGTTTTGTTGTTATCAATGGTGGGGTTCGCTTCCGTATCCCAGACGACGCCGTGCTGAGTCGGTTTCGGTACCCCCAGTGACATAACATTCCCACCCGCAACCGCGGATGTAAGCGTAATGCCGGATACAGACCCAGTGGCTACAACAGGAGCAGCCTGCCCGGGCTGGAACTCAAACACACCCAGGTCATCGAAGGTGCGCGCGCCAGCGCCGGTGTTCGGCGTAGCGGGGTCATCTACGCGACCGTTGCCATCCAGGTCAAGAAGCAGCTGGTTGGGCGCGTCGGCAAATGCCATGTCGATGGCGGGCGAGCCAGGCAGCAGGTGGTAGTCACCGGTTACATCGCTGCCTAAGAAGGGGATTGTGTCACTGCGGAGAACAGGGTCGACAGAGTCCACGAACTTGGGATCCACTTCCAATCCGTGCACCATCTGGGTGGGTTCTGCGGCGCGGAAAGCGGCCAGTGAGGCGTAGCTTACACCGTTCCAGACGAAATCAACCGTTGCATCCGCGCGGTTCACAATGTTGTAATCGGGCACGGTTCCGTCTACCGAGGTGCGGTCAACGCGGATGTTCCCGCCGAACGCGCCGGTTACCGGGGTGTAGCCGTTCTCGACGATGATGTTATTGTACACGGTCGCGTGGTGCGAGCCGGTTTCGTTGGTGCTGCCCTCAAAGTTTAGGCCAACGGTCCCATTGCCCTGGATGGTGTTGCCAATCACGGTGTTGTAGGGCGAGTGATTGTGATCGATGCCATGGTCGCCGTTGCCGTAGGTGAGATTTCCAACCAGCACATTGTAAGTAGACTGCACCTGAGACGCCTGGTTCCAGTAAACGTTGATGCCGCTGTCCTCGTTGCCGTAGGCAATGTTGTTGATTACCGTGTTGTAGCTGGCGCCGTTGAGTTCAATCCCCGCCGCATCGCGGACGACAATCGACGCATTAGCAAAGGAGACGTTATTGCTGATCAGGTTGTAATCACTGCCACTGATAATACGGATGCCGATGCAGGTATTGTGATCGGTGATGTTGTTGGAAACAATCGAATATTTGGTGTTGTTCAGCACAATACCCTGAACGTGCAGGGTCGGATCGGACGGATCGCCGGCGTGATGCACGTGGTTGTTGGTGATCGTGATGTGATCCGAATTCAGGACGTGGATGCCCTTGCCGCGCGTCTCGGTGATGGTAAAACCCGTGATGACGATGTAGCTCCGCCCGCTGAACAGGAAGGCGCTGTTGTCTTTACTATCAGGGTTCGGCCTGCCGGTGATGGTAACGCCAGGGTTGCCCTTGAAGGTGATGGGGCTGCCCTCAACGCCGCTGCCATTCAGCAAAACCGTTTCGGGATACGTACCCGCCAGAACCCAAACGGTATCACCCGGCAGGGTAGCCTTGGATGCACCCTTACCAATGGTGCAGAACGGCACCGACTGTGACCCCGTCGAGCCGGAGGCATCGCTGCACGCCGCATTGGTATTATCAACGTAGAAGGTTCTCCCCTCCGCCGCGGCATGAACAGGCGCCGCGGGTAGAACCGACAAAATGAGCATCAGAATCAAAACGAGCTTCGCGGAATTAACGACAAACTTGCAAAAGTTTGCTGCCATGGGTATTCCCCCCTTGTAGCGTAATGTGATGGAAATTGTGATGGATGTTTCCAGGCAAAGTGGAAGAGCGTTCGGAGTATCTCTGATTTTCCCCCTTTCTCGATACACACGTGTAACGACTGTGTTCAGAGTTAGCTCTGTCCCACAGCATACCGCAAGCGAATTTAGTTAACAATTTTGCAAACTGTACTGTATTATCTTACTATCGTACAGTAAAAATATCAAGTGTGGAAGGGATGGAATTTTTATTTTTGTTGGGCCGCAACCCCCCGGAATGAACGAGGGGCCATCCACGATATTCAAAGAGGTAACCATGCTCGGCATTTTTTATGCGTTGATAACCGTTTTTGCCTGGGGAACGTGGCTGGCGCCCTCGCAAAATGTCGCATTTCGCAGCCAGCAGATCAAAACCTTTTATGTGGCTGCGGCCAATCTGCTGCTAGCCGCCGTTGTGGCGCTAGCACAAGGCTTTCAAGGGCTTACCTGGCCGGTCTTCTGGCTGCCGTTTGTTGGCGGGCTGGTGTGGTCGGTGAGCGGGTTTCTCGCGTTTACCGCCACACACCGGCTGGGCATGGCGCGGGCGTTTGGCATCTGGGCGCCGGTAAATGTGATTGTCAGTATCCTGTGGGGCGCGCTGCTGTTTGGCGAGCTGCTGCAAGTCACGCCGCAAACACGTATCCTGCTGGGGCTGGCCCTGCT
>JAEZBH010000364.1 GCA_023427285.1 Pseudomonadota bacterium | reverse complement strand
GGTGCAGGGAACGAGCCTAATCTGTCGGAATTTTTAACACGGTTGAATTCGAAAAATAACGACGGAAACCGGAAATGCCTTTGCGTACCGATGGTTGTGGATTTTGGCACTACATGGAATGAAAGTTGCATTTCTCCCGGACCATCAAGACGCTTCAGCGGCGCAATCATCCGGGGAGACAGCTCGTGTCGAAAACCTTTCGTCGGCTCATCAGGGCCGGTGTTCTGGCCGCCGCTTTCGTGGCCCCAGCACTGGCCGCCAACGCCACGCCCTATACCGATATCGTCGTGTTCGGCGACAGCCTGGTCGATGCAGGCAACATCAGCATTTTGAACCCCGGCTTCCCGCCGTCCGGTAGCGGTTATTACAATGGGCGCTTCGCCAACGGCCCGCTCTATACGGATCTGTTGTATCAGGCCGCCTTCGGCACCTACATGACGCCCTCGCTGGGCGGAGGCACCAACTTCGCCTTCGGCGGTGCGCGGGCCGTTGACAACAGCGGCTTCTCCGCCGGGGCCGATCTCATTCCCGACCTCGGGGCGCAGGTGGATATGTTCGCCGCCAGCCGGGGCGGAACAGCGGACAGCGGCGCGCTCTACATCGTCAACATCATGGGCAACGACGTGTTCGCGCTGATGCGCAATGATATCAACGGCATGACGCCAGACAGCTATGCCGCCGCCGTGGCGGCCAGCCTCGCCGAGCAGATCCAGCGGCTGCACGACATGGGCGCGCGTCACATTCTGGTGACCGGCGTGCCCAATGCGGACATTTCCGAGGCCTTCCTGCTTCAGTCTCTGGTGGATTCGGCGCTGGACGGATTGGTGCTGGAGAGCGAGCTGATGCTCTACAGCTACCTTGACCTGTTCACCCGCATTCTGGCGGACCCGGCCAGCGTCGGTCTGCCGGCGGATATTGATCTGACCACCCCTTGTCTCGTGGGGGAGACGCCGTCGCCCGATATCGACTGCACCGGCTATTTCTTCTTCGACCAGACCCATCCGACGGCCGCTGTTCACGAAGTCGTTGCCCGGGAAGTGGCCCGGCTCGTCGGGCTCACCCAGGTCAGTGAACCGGCGGGCATCGCCCTTGTCGGATTCGGTCTTGTCGTCATGGCGCTGGCGCGCAGGCGGCAAAGCAGCATCGCTTGAAGTGAACGGCTCCGCGCAACCGGGCGCGGGGACCTGCTCCAATGCCCCGCCTTGGTATCGAGTGCGGGGCATAAGCCGCTATGCAACCGTTTTAACCTACGACCACGGCCTGTTTGACGGAAGGAACAAAACAGGGTCAAATGGCTGTGTTGGGGTTGAAACAGGGCAAGGGAAGGGCACAGGATGGCGCGGACGGTCGGGAAGGGCGTGACGGGTGCGGGAACCGGCCTTGATGAGCACGGTATCTTCGTCTTGAGGCATGTTTTCAGCCGCCTCGTGGTGCTGTTGGCGGTACTGGCCGCACTGTGTGGTCTGGGTGTAGGCGGGGCGTTTGCTGCTGACCCGCAGGCCGCAAAGCCCGTCACCATGGCGGACATTCTGGCGCAGAGCCCGGCGTCAGACTGGCGGCTGCTCGATCCCCAGAACACGCTTTATCTCGATCTGGATGGGCCGGGCGGCCAGAGCGGCCGGGTGGTGATCGAGCTTGCCCCCGGTTTTGCGCCCCGGCATGTCGAGACCATCCGGGCCATTGCACGGGCAGGGGCCGTATCGCCCGCCGTTACCCGGGTGCAGGACAATTTCGTCACCCAATGGCGGCTGACGACGGCAGAGCTGCCCCCGCTGAAGGCCGAGTTCACGCGCAACGCCGGGGTCCTTTTCACGGCCCTGCCTGACCGGGACACTTTTGCCCCGGAAGTGGGCTTCATGGACGGTTTTCCCGCAGCGCGCGATCCGCAGTCCGGCACGGCCTGGCTGGTGCATTGCTACGCCATGGTTGCCGTCGGCCGGGAGAATGCCGCCGATTCCGGCAATGGCGCGGAACTCTATACGGTCATTGGGCAGGCGCCCCGCCAGTTGGACCGCAACATGACGGTTGTCGGGCGCATCGTCTCCGGCGTTGAACGGCTCTCCGCCTTGCCGCGAGGCACAGGGGCGATGGGCTTTTATGAGTCGCCGCAAACGCCCATCACCATCCGGTCGGTGCGGCTGGCGGCGGATCTGCCCGCCAATGAACGGCAGGCGCTGGAGGCGCTGCGCACGGATTCTCAAACCTTTGCCGCACTGGTCGAGGCCCGGCGCAACCGGCGCGATGCCTTCTACCACGTGCCTGCCAATGCGATTGATGTGTGCAACGTGCCGCTGCCTGTGCGTGAACACCGGCCTGAAACCGCTCAGGTTCGCTGAGAAGGCCTTTTCGACACATTCGTCTGACTCGAGCCGGTCTTGAATCGCACCAGAAACGAATGGCGGAAACGAGTTCCGGAGCAGAGTGCTGAAAACCGGATGCTGAAAATAAGAGGAAGCGCCAGGGCGCGTAACTGCGCCGGATGCGTCATGGCTTTGGCCTGCCGGGCGCAGCCTGATCGCTTGCGGACCATCTGGTCACTTGTCGTCTAACGGTCTGATTTTTCTGAAGGTTCTTTTGGACCGACCCCTCTGGGGGAGGGAAAGAGTTGCTCCCTTTCTAAAAGGGAGAGTTGGTTGCCCCGCAAGGATTCGAACCTCGATTAACGGAGTCAGAGTCCGCTGTCTTGCCGTTAGACGACGGGGCAACGTCGTGTCCGGGGCGAGCTAATATGTCAGGAGGTTTGAGGTGTCAACGGCCATGTTCATCTTTCTGAACTTTTTCCTGAAGGTGGTGGGGGTAGTGGCCTTGTACCTGAGGGGTGCGATTGTTAGGTTACAGTCAAGTAAACCGTATTGCTGCGGTTTGAAGCTTCTGTTTGAAGGCGACGACCATGCCAAATACCGTGGCGGCCCGTTCCGTTGCGCCAGCACCCTGCGTGGTGGACGACGGCACCGCCGAGCCCGTCGGGCTGCACATCGAAGACAACACCCCCGTGCGTGCCGCCAGCACCAATCGAATCTACGCGGCTCTCGATCTGGGCACCAACAATTGCCGCCTTCTGGTCGCCAAGCCCGTGCGCAACGGCTTTCAGGTGATCGATGCCTTCTCCCGCATCGTGCGGCTGGGCGAGGGGCTGGCCAGCTCCGGCCGCCTGTCGGACGATGCCCAGCGCCGGGCGATCTCCGCCCTCAAGGTTTGCGCGGACAAGGTGCGGCGTCGCAAGGTGCATATGATGCGCCACGTGGCGACCGAGGCCTGCCGCCGGGCAAGCAACACGCAGGAATTTGTCGCGCGCGTCTATGCCGAGACCGGCCTTGCGCTCGATGTGGTCTCGCCCGAGGAAGAAGCGCGGCTTGCCATGCTGGGCTGTCAGGCCCTGCTGCCGCGCTCTGCCAGCTACGGACTGGTGTTCGATATCGGCGGCGGCTCGACCGAACTCATCCTGGTGCGCAACCGCCCGCGCGGCATCAGCGAGATCATGGCGTGGACCAGCGTTCCCTGGGGCGTCGTCTCGCTGGCCGACGCCTATGGCGACGTGACGCTGGATTCGCGGGAGTATGTGGAGATGAAGGCCATGTTGGCCTCCCATCTGGCAGCGTTCGAGGCCCGCGCCAAAGTCACCCAGCGGATGAAGGAAGGGCGGCTGTGCATGCTCGGCACGTCCGGCACGGTTACGACGCTGGCCAGCCTGCATCTCAAGCTGCCGTTCTACGACCGTCGCCAAGTGGATGGTTGCTGGGTGCCCTCCAGTTCGCTACGCACGCTCTCGCAGGAGTTGTTCGGCCTGTCGGTCGAGGAGCGGGCGGCATTGCCGTGCATCGGCCCGGAACGGGCGGATCTGATGCTGGCCGGTTGCGCCATCATCGAGTCTCTTCTGGAGTTCTGGCCGGTGGCGCAGGTGCGTGTGGCGGACCGGGGCATCCGGGAAGGCATCCTGCGCGTGTTGATGCAGCGTGATGGAATTTCTTTATGAGCGGGCGAAACGGCGGA
>JAEZBH010000341.1 GCA_023427285.1 Pseudomonadota bacterium | reverse complement strand
CGTCGATGCATCGATCGGAGATCTGGGTCGCCGCCTTCACTAAGGCAGATCCGGAAAGCCAGACACAAACGGAAAAGGCCGCCCATCGGGCGGCCTTTTTCGTATCCGTATCTGCTATTCCAGCCCTACTCCCGGCTGACCGCCTTCTGCTCATACATGGCGGCGTCTGCCTTGCGCAGCAGCTCCTCGGGCGTCTCGCCCGGCTGGAAGGTGTACACCCCAACAGACGCGCTGAGGCGGATCGGATTGCCGCCCAGCTCAATCGGCTCTGCCTGCAGGCAGGCGATCAGGCTGTCGGCCTTGAGCCGCGCCTGCGCCTCGTCCGCATGGGTCAGGATAACGGCAAGCTCGTCGCCGCCCAGACGGGCAATCAGGTCAGAGGCGCGCACATTGTTCTTCAGCACCTCGGCCATGTGCAGAAGCGCCCTGTCTCCTGCCGAGTGGCCGTAGGTGTCGTTGATGTGCTTCAGCCGGTCCATGTCGAAGAACAGGAGCGAGGCCGGAACGTTGTACCGCTCCGTGTAGCTCATGGTGCGCTCCAGCTCGCGCACGAAGGCGCGCCGATTCGCCACCGGCAGCATGGGGTCCATGTCCGCCAGCTTTTCCAGCTCCAGAATACGGGCGTTCTTCTGCTCCACTTCCCGGCGCAGGCTGTCCACCTCGTTGATCAGCGACTTGATGGTATCGCGAACCTTCTCGGTCAGTTCCTCGGGCGGAATGACGGTGGCTATCCGCGTGACGGGATCAAGCGCTTCAACCGGAGCCGACGCCATGACAGTTCCAACCCGATTGACGGATGGACTGCCCGTGCCGCGTGCAACGGTGCGCAAGCCGCCAACGCCAGTAGAACCGCTATTCAGGATTTTCATGACCGTGGCTCGAATGCCTTGGGTTTCCGACTCAATCTTACAAAAGCCTATAAACTTGCTATTGCCAAGACGTTAACCATTACTTTTCCGGCATGAATTTAAAAAAGTCGCGAACCGACCAGAAACTGGCCCCAAAAAAGGGTTTAAGCCGCCCTGCGTCCGCCCCTTACCCCTTGCCGTTTGGTTAACGCGGTAGCCCGCCCGGCCAGCGCCAGCAATTTCGGCAGGAATGATTGCCTCAGCCGCGCTCGCCGCTATAGTGCGCCCTTTCCAATCCGCTGAGTTCGGAAGTAACCATGAACGCGTCTTCGCCGCTTGTCGGTATGATCATGGGCAGCCAGTCAGACTGGGCCACGATGGAACACGGTGCCAAGGTGCTGGAAACGTTGGGCGTCCCCTTTGAGGTGCGCATCGTCTCCGCCCATCGCACGCCTGACCGCCTGTTTACCTATGCCAAAACCGCCAAGGAGCGCGGCCTGAAGGTCGTGATCGCGGGCGCGGGCGGTGCTGCCCACCTGCCCGGCATGGCAGCCTCCATGACCACGCTGCCCGTACTGGGCGTTCCGGTCGAATCGGCGGCCCTGAAGGGCATGGACAGCCTGCTCTCCATCGTTCAGATGCCGGGCGGCATTCCTGTCGGCACGCTGGCCATCGGCAAGGCCGGT
Source organism: Pseudomonadota bacterium (assembly GCA_023427285.1). Taxonomy (GTDB): domain Bacteria; phylum Pseudomonadota; class Alphaproteobacteria; order Sphingomonadales; family Sphingomonadaceae; genus Pedomonas. The sequence continues at coordinate 1,225 of JAEZBH010000341.1, read as the reverse complement.
GCCATCAACGCCGCGCTCATGGCCGCCAGCATCGTCGCATTGAACGATCCCGAGCTTGACGCCCGCCTCACCGCGTGGCGCGAGGCGCAGACCAACGGGGTCGCCGAGCAACCGCAATGACCCCGCTGTCCCCCGGTTCCACCATCGGCATTCTGGGCGGTGGCCAGCTTGGCCGCATGATCGCCCTTGCCGCCGCCAACCTTGGCTACCGCTGTCACATCTTCTGCCCGGAGATCGACGGACCGGCCTCGCACGTGGCAACCAAGGTCACCAATGCGAACTTCGATGACGAAGCCGCGCTCACCGCCTTTGCGCAGAGCGTTGATATCGTCACCTACGAGTTCGAGAACGTGCCCGCCGCCACCGCCGCGCTGCTGGCGCGGTACGTGCCCGTGCTGCCCAACGCCCGCGCGCTGGAAGTGGCGCAGGACCGCATTGCCGAGAAGACCTTCGTGCGGGACCTCGGCGGCGGCGTTCCCGCCTTCCGCGCCGTCTCGTCGCTGGAAGAGCTGAACGCGGCCATTCTGGAGATCGGTGCGCCCGCCATCCTCAAGACCCGCCGCTTCGGCTACGACGGCAAGGGTCAGGCCCGCCTGAAGACGCCGGAAGACGCCGCCGCCGCTTGGGACGCCATTGGCGGCAACCCGGCCATTCTGGAAGCCATGGTGCCGTTCGACGGCGAGGTGTCGGTCATCGTCGCCCGTGGTCAGGACGGCCGCATGGTCCACTACGGCCCGGTCCACAACGTTCACAAGGACGGCATCCTCGACGTCTCCCGCGTGCCCGCGCCGTTCAGCGAGAAGCTGGCCGCCAACGCGGTCACGGCTGCCCGCAGGCTCGCCGATGCGCTCGATTACGTGGGCGTGCTGGCGGTTGAGCTGTTCGTGGTCGGCGACGACGTGCTGTTCAACGAAATGGCCCCGCGCGTTCACAACTCCGGCCACTGGACGACCGAAGGCGCTGTCACCTCGCAGTTCGAGAATCACGTACGTGCCATCTGCGGCCTGCCGCTGGGTGCAACCGATCCGCTGGGGCGCGTCGAGATGCGCAACCTGATCGGCGCGGATGCCGATGCCTGGCTCGATCTGCTGGCAGACCCCGAGCTGCACGTTCACCTCTACGGCAAGGGCGAAGCCCGCCCCGGTCGCAAGATGGGCCACGTCACACGGCTGACCCGTCGATGAGGATCGTCGGCAGCTTCGTAAGCCCCTATGTCCGCAAGGTG
>JAEZBH010000406.1 GCA_023427285.1 Pseudomonadota bacterium | reverse complement strand
GGCTTTGTGCGGAACGAGAAGCTGCGTCAGGCGCTCTCGTTCCATACGCTTCTGGTCGGCGGCAACCCCATGCAGACCAGCAGCATTTACGCTCTCATTCATCAACTGGAGCGGCTGGGCGGGGTTTGGTTCGCACAAGGCGGCACCAACGCGCTCATCAACGGCATGGTCGCCCTGTTTCAGCGATTGGGCGGAACCCTGCTTTTGGGCGAGAAAGTCTGCCGGATCGAGCATGAAGGACGCCGTGTGACGGAAGTCGTCACCCAGTCCGGCCAGGTGTTCAGGGCAGATATTATCGCCAGCAACGGTGATCTGGTGCACAGCTATGATCTGATTGGAAACTCGGATTATGCTGACCGGAAGGTGCGGGCCTTGCAGCGCAAGCGGTTCTCGCCCAGCCTGTTCGTGGTTCATTTTGGATTGCGCGGCACCTGCCCGGATATCGCGCATCACTCGATCCTGTTCGCGAACCGTTACGGGCCGTTGCTTGATGACATTTACAGGCATGGGCGGGTTCCCGAGGAACCGTCGATTTATCTGCATCACCCAAGCATCACAGATCCCGGTATGGCACCGGCTGGCAAATCCACCTTCTACGCTCTGGCCCCGGTGCCCCATCTTGGTCGCGCCCCGATGGATTGGGCGACCGAAGGCACGCGATACCGGGAGGTTATTCTGAACAGGGTGAGGGACCTTCTCATTCCTGATCTGGATGAGAGACTGGATGTCTGCTTCCATTATACGCCGCAGGATTTTGCGGATGATCTTGGCGCGCATCTTGGCAGCGCCTTCAGTCTGGAGCCGCTGCTCACGCAGAGTGCCTGGTTCCGCGGTCACAATCGCGACGATCATTTCGACAATCTGTATTTCGTCGGTGCCGGGACGCATCCGGGCGCGGGCATTCCCGGTGTGGTCGGCAGTGCCAAGGCCACCGCAAGCCTGATTGTCTAATGTCGACAAATGCTTGAAGATGCTCGTTATGAACTGGCTACAGCTTTTTTTGATCTTTGCTCTGACCGTTGCTGCCATGGAGCTGTTCGCCTACGCGATGCACCGCTGGATTATGCATGGTCCGGGGTGGTTCTTGCATGCCAGCCATCACCGGAGGCGCACCGGCTGGTTTGAATGGAACGACCTTTACGCCGTCATTTTTGCGGTGCCTTCGGTTGTGCTGATTTACCTGGGGGTGGAAGGCGGATTGGGAAGCGGCGTGACGGCAATTGGCGCAGGGATTGCCGGTTATGGCGCAATTTATTTCGGGTTTCACGACTGGATTGTCCATCGGCGGCTTCCGCACCGTATCGTGCCGCGCAGCGCCTATTTTCGGCGGATCGTGCAGGCGCACCGCCTGCATCACGCTGTTGAGAGCAGGCAAGGGGCGGTCAGCTTCGGCTTTTTATATTCCCCGCCCATCGCAAAACTGAAGGCGCAATTAAACGCTTCAGATCAGGCCAGGCTGCGCAGGGCGGGCCGCTCTTCCAGATGACGGGGCCGCGTCCATAAGCCATCGCGGGTGGCTAAGGGGGCGGGGCTGAGGCTCCGCCCGGTTGCGATAAGAAGTTGCCCGAGCTTGCCTGCACGGCTCACATGAACGCGCTCATCCCAGGCGCGCTCTGACAGGGCGACGACTTTTTCTCCAATGGCTCCGTAAATGCCGTCGGCGGCCAGCACAGCAAGGCGAGAGCGCAGAGGCAGGCGCGCGGCACCCACCCGCGCCGACTGGCGATAGTGCCGTGCGAGCGTGACAAGCCTTGTTGCCATGCGGGCAAGGGCAGGGCGGTTGATCGGCTCCAGCAGATCCTGCTCCGCCAGACCTTCCTCTGCCAGCCAGCATGCCGGGAGGTAGCATCTGCCAACTGCGGCATCAGGCAGAATATCACGGGCAATGTTGGCCAGCTGGAAGGCAAGGCCAAGATCGCAAGCACGATCGAGCGTGTCCTCGTCCTCAAGCGGCACCCCCATCACGACCGCCATCATGCAGCCAACCGAACCGGCCACATGATAGCAGTAGCGCAGCAGATCAGCCTCGCTCTGGGGCCGCCAGCCTGCGGCATCAAGGGCAAAACCGGTCAAGTGGTCCTCAAGGAAATGGCGGGGGATGCCGGTTTCCTTCACAACACAGCGCAGGGCCTCGAACGGCAGGGGCACCGGGCTGGTGCTGTTAATGGCGGCACGGGTCAGCCTTTCAAGCCTGGCCTGCGCGGCGCGCGGATTGGATGATGGCTTGCCGGTATGCCCAAGGTCCTGCCCGTCGGTCATGTCATCGGCGGCGCGGCACCAGGCGTAGAGAAGCCAGGCCCTCTCGCGCACAGCCGGGGCGAACACCCGGCTGGCAGCTGCAAAGCTCTGCGATCCTTGCGCGATCGTATCTCGGGCGGCGGCGACAAGAGTGGCGCGGTCAATGAAGTAAACTTGCATGGGGGTTCGTATCCCTGGGGAGTCAGTATTCCTGGCGTCCGATCAAGGCCTGAAGCGCCGCGCGCACCGGCACCGGTGGCTTGCCGGAGAGGATGCGTATCTTGTCTCCCAGCGTCAGGTTCCCGGCATAGAATCTGGCGATCCGTTCGGCAGGCAAGCGGTAGAAATGCGCGAAAATGCGGTGGCGGTCCTCAGGTGCTGCGGCATGAAACAGCATGCGGTTGAGCAGGCGGAAGAAGCGGGACTGTCGCCAATGGCGGATAAAGCGGTCACGGCTCCATCGCGCCAGCGTCAAACCGTCAAGCGGGCCGGGCAGGCGGGAGAGTTCCTCCACCAGCCCAACTGTTATTCCGAAGGAGTATCCCGTTGTTGCATGAAAGAAGCCGCCGCGAAGGCCCAGGCGGGCAACCGGCTCATCCTTCGGCCAGAACACATCGGGGTCGCCGCCGATGAGGATGGGAAGGACGCCGGTTTCACGCCGAAGCTGCGGGCCGGAGAGGCCGCGTTCTGCCGCAAGCGCGTGAACCCGTCCGGCAACCGCCTCGACATCAAGCGCTGGCTCATTGCTGTAATAGGTGTCTTCCACCAGAACCCGGTCAGGGCCAAGCGGCAGGACATAGACGAAGCGATAGCCATCCAGTTGCGGCAGGCGCGCGTCCATCACCGTTGCGCAATCGGGCTCAGGTGAGGCGGCGGCCAGTTCCACTCCGACGAACTTTTGCCAACCGAGGTGAAGCCCCGGAAAGGCATCGCCCGGACCGCGCGCATCGATGACGCCCCGTGCCGTAATCCGTTCTCCGGTTGCAAGCTGGACCCCGTCGGGGAAGACGCCGCGCACAGCGGTGCCAAGTCGCCATGACCCTGCGGGCAGACGCTGCCTCACCAGTGCGTCTAGTGCGGGTGCTTCAACCGAATTATAGGCCATGTCGAGTTCCCGCTGCCTGCCGTCAAAACAGACGCGGTGACGGGGCCAGCGCACCGGGCGCAAGGCTGCAACGAGATCACGGGCCGATGCGGGAATATCTGCATCGAAAAACGACCAGGTATGGTTGCCGCCGAAAAAGTGGCCTGCTTCCAGCACGAGGACAGGGACCTGCGGTTGCCGCTCGGCCAGACGTATAGCGGCCAGCGAGCCCGCCAGCCCGCCTCCGACAATAACAACGGGCAGGGTATCATTCATTGGTAAAACAAATAGCGGGGCGCAGCGCGGCGGCAAGCTTCCCTAAAGGACAGGCCACCTGAGCCTTTTCATGATCCGATGGTGCCCTATACTCGGGCTCATGACAGGCTGGTTCCGCTTTATTCTCCCCGGTCTTGCCGTGCTTGGCATACAGCCGGGTGCCGGGCAGGCCGCCCCGAACATTGTATCTGACGAGGAAGCACAGCTTGCTTCTTTGAACATCACCATTACCGGTATCAGGAACGACAAAGGCGTTATCCGGCTGGCGCTGTGCCCGCCGGATGCCGGTTTCCCCGATTGCGGTTCGAAGGCCGTGCGCACCGCTTCCTTGCCGATCAAGGATGGCAAGGTCAGCATTGCATTTACAGACCTGCCTCTTGGCCGTTACGCGGCCAGCCTGTTCCATGACCGCAACGAGAATGGCCGCCTCGATACTTTCGCGGGGATACCGCGTGAGGGCTACGGATTTTCCGGCAATCCGCCATTTCGCCCCAGAGCGCCGCGCTTTGAGGAATGCGAACTGGAATTGCCCGGCTCGGGCTCGGTCACAATCCGTCTGCGTTATTTAGGGTAAGCGTATTCTGGCTTAAGTCTCGGGCAGGTTGAGGATCTTGTGCGGCAAATTTAATCGTGTGGATTCCACTCGAAGTGCGACGGCTCGATCGGGCATATTTACCTCATGTTCCGTTCGCTGGCCATCAGCTGATCCCGAAAGACTTCAGCAGGGGTCCGGTAGCCAAGACACTTGCGCGGTGTGCTGTTGAGATGATCGCAGATCCGCCGCAGGTCTGAAGGGGAGAGGGCGAGGGGATCGACGTCCCGGCTCAGCCAGCGTCGGGCCCGTCGATTGGTGTTCTCGACAGTGCCTTTCTGCCATGGCGATTGAGGATCGCAGAACCATGGCAGCACACCAAGCCCGGCCTGGAGATGCGGCCAGTCTGTAAATTCCGTGCCACGGTCAAAAGTGATTGATCGACGCGCGGCATAAGGCAACGGGGCGAGGGTGCGCACCAGGCGATCCATGATTGGCCGCGATTGCCGATCATTATTTCGCAAAAACACTGTGAACCGGCTCAATCGCTCGACCAGCGATGTCAAATTAGCAGCGCCGTATCGCCTCCTGAACTGCAAAAGATCGCATTCCCAATGACCAAATTCCTGCCGCAACCGAACAGCGTCAGGCCGGTTGAGAATGCTCATTTCCGGCAGAAAACGGCGCGTCCGGTGCCGCCGTGCGTGTCTGGGTCGCCGACGGGCGCGGCGCTCGGGCAGGTGTTTCCACAACTGGATCGCCTGGCCGTCCTTGGAATGGGCAAACCGGTAGATCGTCTCCGGACAGGCGTACCACTGGAAGTGCCTGCCAGTACAATCCTGCCATTCCAATTTCAGGCGACCTGAGATCTGCTCGGGAGACCAGCCGTGGCGTATCCGTTCAACAATTGCATCTCGCAAGCCTGGGAAGCGTATGAGCTTCCGGCGGTCGTGGCGGCGTTGCCTGGCAGTGGTGTTTGCAGCGACCCCGAAGTAGCCTATGACGGTCGGCATCACAGGATCATGGAAGCGGTTGCGCCTGAGTTCGCGAAACACGGTGGAGCGATGGCGGCCGAGTTTCTCAGCCATCACATCGACGCTGATCTTGGCTGCTCGCCACCGCTCGATTTTACGTCGCTCGTCCAGACTGATATGGGAATAGGTCCGTCGATTTTGGGGTGGCATGCAGTGCTCCTTCGTGCGCTAACCCATTGAGATAGGCCGAAAGTCTCACTTGGAAATAGAATCCACCTCTTATATCACCAATAACGGATAATAATGATTATGTTAAAATAATTTGAAGGGGGTCAGGCCTTGAGCAGATTCTGAAGGAGCGCGGTGTCGATGAACTGTAGCAGTGAAGACGCTTTTCCGTGTTCATCGAACTCCCACAAGTCGCAGAATTCGGTTGTAACCGGCGGCTTGCCATCCACCGATAATGTCACCTGCCAGTATATGGCGGCGGTGTTGCCCTCAACGACCGCGCCGCGCCGTTCATAGTTCTCAAACTTTACACGGTCGATGAGCGTGCTGATAGCGGTTTGAGCCTCTTGCGCCTCGGTTGGAAAATCGGAGAGCATTTCTGTATCGCCCACCAGTCGATAGCGCGCACCCGGCGCAAGAATTTCTGCCACCCCTTCCTTGTCATTCCGTGCTCTGGCTTCATAGGTCGCGTCGATTTTCTGTAGCAACTCGGCTCTGTCCATCGCATCTCTCCGCCCTGACTACCCTACCCATCATCTCGGCCCTACCCATAATCCCTGCCCTGCCGGTAATAACGCATCGGCACATCATCCGGCTGTCATCCACGCCAGCCCTGCTTGTGCGCGAAGTAAATTAATTCACAGTTTTTACAACTGGCAGCCTGAAATCCGGTTTTCCAGATGCCGTGAGGATGATTTTCTCCGGTCAGGCTCCGTTGATATGTGGTGCCGCAACAATATTTTGAGTATTTTCTTGCTAAAATCTTTCAACGGAACTGAATTTCGCCAATCGAAAAGTGCAGTCGATTGGACCCCATAGTGGAAAAGACCATATAACACTTTCGGTGGCTGTCGCCGCACTGGCAAACAGGACGAGGGTGTATGCGCAAAAATCGGCGCTGGCTTATTGTCGGGGGACTTGTCGTCGCGCTTGTCATTGCAGGTGCCATGACACGGGGCTTCGGCCTGTTGAATGACCGTGGAAGCGGACTGCGCCTCTATGGCAACGTTGATGTCAGGCAGGTGGATCTTGCGTTCCGCGTGTCTGGCAGAATTGCCGCCATCGGCCCCGAGGAGGGCCAGCGCGTCGAGGCGGGACAGGTTGTTGCCGAGCTGGACAAGGGGCCGTTCAAGGATCGGCTTTCGGCGGCACAGGCGCAGTTGCAGGTTGCCGAGGCCGAGCTGGCAAAGACCCGTGCAGGGAACCGGCCGCAGGAGATTGCCCGGGCTGAGCCGGGTCTGACAGAGGCCGAGGCCGCCCTCAGCCGCTCAAAGCAGGACTATGAACGCCGCAGCGCGCTGGTGAAAGACGGAGCGATCAGCCGTCAGGCTTTCGACGCCACCGCCTCCCAGTATGAAATTGCGCAGGCGCAGGTGAAGTCTGCACAGGAAGCCTTGTCGCTGGCCCGCGAGGGCGCGCGTGCGGAAGACCGGGAGTCCGCCGTTGCGCGGGTGGAAGCCGCGCGGGCGGACGTGGCCTCTGCGAAGACCAATCTTGCCGACACCTCGCTGACCGCGCCGAACGCGGGCACCGTGCTTACCCGCGCTCATGAGCCGGGCGCCATCGTGCAGGCGGGCGAGACCGTTCTGACCCTGACCATTGATCGCCCGGTCAGAATTCGGGCCTATGTGGGCGCGCGTGATCTCTCCCGCATCGAGCCGGGCATGGAGGTGACGGTCGAGGCCGATGGCAACCCGACGGTTTATAAGGGCGTCATCAGCCAGATTTCACCAACCGCCGAATTCACGCCGAAAACGGTGCAGACCGAAGATCTGCGGACCGATCTGGTTTACCGGGTTCGGGTGCTCATCAATGATCCGGACGATGCCTTGCGGCAGGGCCAGCCGGTGACTGTCAACGTTCCCGGCGCGCGTCCGCCCGAGGGCCGATGACATGGCCGAGCCGGTCGCCGCTGCGCAGGGTGTGACCAAGCGTTTCGCCCCGGACGCATCTCCGGCGCTCGACGGCGTTGACCTTGCCGTAATGCCCGGCGGCATGACCGGCCTCGTTGGGCCGGATGGCGCGGGCAAGACCACGCTCATCCGCATCCTGATGGGGCTTATCGAACCGGATTCCGGGCAGGCGCTGGTGGAGGGTCTGCCCGCAACACAGGCCGATCGCAGCATGATCGGCTACATGCCACAGCGCTTCGGGCTGTATGAAGACCTGACCGTTTCGGAAAACCTGCATCTCTATGCCGATTTGCGGGCCTTGCCGCAGGATGAGCGGCAAGAGCGGTTCTCCCTGCTGCTGGAGTTCACCGATCTCAAGCGCTTTCAGAACCGCCTTGCGGGCCAGCTCTCAGGCGGCATGAAGCAGAAACTGGGGCTGGCCTGTGCGCTGGTGCGCGCGCCGCGCCTGCTCCTGCTGGATGAGCCGGGTGTTGGCGTTGATCCGGTCTCGCGGCAGGAATTGTGGGCGATTGTGCGCAACCTTGCCAGCGAAGGCATCGGCGTGCTCTGGTCGACCGCGTATCTCGATGAGGCCGAGCTGTGCGACACGGTGTTCCTGCTGAGCGAGGGGACACTTCTTTACGGCGGGCCGCCCGCAGATCTGACCCAGCGCGTCGAGGGGCGCATTTTCCGGCTGGAACTGCCTGAATCTCGCCGACGGGCAGTGCTGCGCCGTGCACTTGATCTTCCCGCCATTGCCGATGGCACGGTTCAGGGCAGAGCCATTCGCCTGATGGTGCGGCAGGGCTGGAGCTACCCTCCCCTTGCGGAAATGGATGCCGGGCCTGATGCGCAGCTGCAACCCGCGCAGCCGCGCTTCGAGGATGCTTTTATTGACCTTTTGGGCGGCGGCCCCAAGGGCACGTCTGAGTTGGCGCGTAACTATCCGGTCGTGCCTCAACAGGACCGTCCCGCAATTGAAGCCGTGGGCCTGACGAAGCGCTTCGGCGATTTCACGGCGGCCAGGGACATTCATTTCTCTGTTCCAAGAGGACAGGTTTTCGGGCTGCTCGGCCCCAATGGCGCGGGCAAATCCACCACCTTTAAAATGCTGTGCGGCCTGTTGACCCCAACGGAGGGCACCGGCTCTGTGGCGGGGCATGACCTGCGCCGCGCCGCTGCCGACGCCCGCCAGTCTATGGGCTACATGGCGCAGAAATTCTCTCTCTACGCCGACCTGTCGGTTTCACAGAACCTTGAGTTTTTCGCTGGAACCTATGGGCTGTCCGGCAGCAACGCCCGGGATGCAATTGCTGAGGCAGTCGATACCTTTCACCTCAAGCGGGTGCTAAGAATGAACAGCGGCGAGCTGCCGCTTGGGTACAAGCAGCGACTGGCCCTTGCCTGCGCCGTGCTCCACCAGCCGCCTGTGCTGTTTCTGGATGAGCCGACCTCGGGGGTTGATCCCATCGTGCGGCGCGAGTTCTGGACGCACATCAACGGGCTTGTCGAGAAGGGCGTGTCGGTTCTGGTGACGACGCACTTCATGGAAGAGGCGGAATACTGCGATCGTATCGCGCTGATCTATCGCGCGGAGCAGATCGCCACCGGCACCCCGGACGAGTTGAAGGAGCAGGCGGGAATGCCCGATGCGACGCTCGAAGAGGCATTCATTGCGCTGATTGCAATGTCCGACGCGTCTGAGGAGGCGGCATGACGCGCGCGAACAGGCTGCTCCGCTTCACCGCCATGCTGAGGAAGGAATCCTACCAGATCCTGCGCGATCCATCGACGTTTCTGATCGCCTTCCTGCTGCCGGTGCTGCTGCTGTTCCTCATGGGCTATGGCGTCAATCTTGATGCGGTACGCACCAGTATTGGCCTGTCCGTTCAGGATGAAAGCGAACCTGCCCGCTCGCTTGCCACAACTTTCCAGAATTCCAGCTTTTTCGACGTCAAGGCCGTGGGGCCGCTGGCTCTGCTGGAGCCTGAACTGGTGGAGGGCAACATTCATGCAATCGTCGTTATTCCGCAGGACTTCGGGCGCCTGTCAAGCCGGGGCGGCGGCACCGTTCAGGTGATTACCGACGGCTCCATGCCGAACACCGCCAACTTTGTCTCTGCCTACGCCGATGGCGTTTATGCGACTTGGGCGGAAGCCCGCGCAACGGATGCCGGAGGCCCCAGACCGCCAAGGATCGACATATCAGCGCGGTTCTGGTTCAACCCGGAACTCGCCAGCCGCTATTTCCTTGTGCCCGGTTCGATTGCCGTGGTGATGACGATGATCGGCTCGCTGCTGACCGCGCTAGTCGTTGCGCGGGAGTGGGAGCGCGGCACAATGGAGGGGATCATGGCCACCCCGGTGCGGATGAGCGAATTTCTGCTGACAAAGGTTATCCCCTACTTCGTTCTTGGCCTTATTTCGATGGCGCTGTGGAGCCTGCTCGCCATTACGGTTTTTCAGGTGCCGTTTCGCGGGTCGGTTCTGGCGCTGGTGGCCATTT
>JAEZBH010000109.1 GCA_023427285.1 Pseudomonadota bacterium | reverse complement strand
CGCTGGACGTGAACGAGGACGGCTACACCAACGATTTCACGGTTGAGGTCGGTGGCCTTGAGCCGGGGGCAACGTGGGAATATTCAACCGACGGTGGCGCGACCTGGAAAGATGGTTCGGGCACCAGCTTTGAGCTGGATGACGGCACCTATGCTGAGGGTGACATTCTGGCTCGTCAGACCGACGTTTTTGATAATCCGGGCCCCGCAGGTCAGCTGGCTGGCGCTGTTATCGTGGATACCGATGCGCCTGCGGCGTTGAGCGTCGAACTCTCCAACGATACGGGCGTCGATGCGAGCGACGGTATTACCAGTGATGGAACTGTGACCGTGTCGGGCTTCGAAGCTGGTGCAAAATGGCAATACAGCCTTGATGGAGGCGATAATTGGAAGCCGGGCGGCGGGTCGTCATTCGCTTTGCCTGCGGGTACCTACCCGGTAGGGGAAGTGGTTGTTCGTCAAATTGACAAGGCAGGAAACGCCAGCGATCCAACCGCTTTGAATCAACAGGTTCAGGTTGTGGCTGTCGTGGCGGTCGATGATGTCGTTGCACACGACATGGGCCTGATGAACATGACGGTTTATCCGTCCAATACCACCGAAGATGTTCAGGTGCTGGGCTTGCTGGAAGGGCAGGGCACGAATTCGGCAAGTGGTGCCACTGTCACTGTTCCGGTGAACAAGAACGGCCGACTGCAGGTGGATGTCACCCAAGAGGCCTTGGTGGCGGTGGCAGATGCTTTCCGTATCGAGGTGCTTGACGCGCAGGGCAATATCGTGGCGTCGGCAGCCAATGGCGACGATGCCGTTGTGGGCGATGTGCTGGGCCTGAACGTTTTCGAGCTGGTTGGCGATGACACCTTGCGTGTCACCTTCGAAGGTCTCCCGGCAGGCGAATACAAGATCGTCGTGACGAATAACCAGAGCGCCCTGGCTGCGCTTCTGGATACGGATGGCGGCGGCATCTCGCTGGAAGAACTGGGTGATAATGGCGTCATCCTTGGAGCGAACAACCAGGAAGTCGTCTTCGACCTTCTGGAAGATGTGCTCGGGCCGCTCTCTACATTCCTGCTCGAGCCGCTGCTGACGCCTCTGCTGAACGGGCTGAACGGAAGCCCGGTCGGTGCCCTTGTCGGAGGTGTCACCGGCCTGCTTGATCAACTTGGGCTGACCTATCTGCTGGATTCGCTTCTGGATGATCTGGCTCAGGCATTGCTGGCCAATACGTTGACGCTCTTGCAGCAGACGACGGTCACCACGCAGCTGCTGGATTACGGCTTTGCCAATGAGGTTATCAGCGGCAACGTTATCAGCGGGCAGGCGGGCAACGGTGCCGATGAGATCGGCTCGGGTGTGTGGCTGGATCATGTTCTGGATGCTGACGGTACCCGTTTTGCAGTGCCGGAAACCGGCTCCCTGACGATCGAGGGCAAATACGGTTCCCTGACGATTTCCCGTGATGGGTCATATACTTACACATCCAAGGGCGACCCGGATTCGCTCGGCAAATCGGACGAGTTCATCTATGGCATTACAGATGGCTACGTCTCTGACACTGCCAAACTGACGATCAATCTGGGCGGCAAGCAGATCGACGCGGGAGACGATTCCGGTGTTGGGGGCATCCATTGGGTTGCTGAGACGGATACCGACTTCGTGACGGTTTCATCCGGTGTCCTGATTGCATCGGGCAACACCGTGAAGACTCAGCAACTGGGTGAATTCTCGATCACCGAGCATCAGGTTCTGAGCGGTACGATTGAGATTCTGGCGGGTATCGATAGCGGCAGCACCACCGGTACCCTCGTGATCGAGCGCAAGAACAGTGCGGGAGCATGGGAAGAAGCCTATTCGGAAGCGATTGTCCTCAAGAACGGGTCTGACTTTGAGGAAGTTCTGAATGCAGTCGATGTAAGTGCGCTCGATCTGGGAGCAGGCACTTACCGGATCTATGCAAACCTCACGGGCTGGACAGGCAGTGTCTATCCGCGTGTTGATATCGACATGACCCAGCCGCGCGCTGAGACCGTCAATGCCACGGGCAACCTGCTCGAAAATGACAGCGAAGGCTCGCTTGAGACTGGCCTGAGCCTGATCATTGATGGCATGCCGACTTTGGTTGGTGCCGAAGGCCTTAGCATTACCACGGCCTATGGTGTGCTGACGGTTGAGAGCAATGGCGATTATGTCTTTGCACCCAATCAGGCTCTGTTGCCCTTCAACAGCCCCGTAACGGAGACGTTCGCCTATCAGATCACCCATCCGTCAGGCGAGGTGGCGTCTTCCAACCTCGTCATCACGCTGAGCCCTTCGGGTTATGGCGTGCAGCCTGCCGCTGCCCCGATGATGAGCCTTGCTCTGTTTGAGGGTGACGGGCCGATCGCCAGCGCATTTTCGGTTGATGATGAAAATGCGGCCGGAGACGGTGGGGTGGACCAGCTGTTCGAAGACGATGGCGGCACGGTCGATGATCTGTTGTCCGGGTTTGAGGCAGAGGGCGACGAGCAATCTGATCCGCAGGGCGACACGCCGCTTCCAGATGCTGCGAACGACGATCCGGTCGTTGACCCGCTGGGGTACATCGATACCGCCGCAAATGATGATCTGGAGGATGGATTCGCCTCAGTGGTCTGATCTGTGACCGATGGGGAGCGCACGCTGATTATTTGGCCTGCGCTCCCTTGGGCGGGAAGTGAACCGCCTCCCTCTCCAATCGCGGCAAGAAAATGCCAATTCCCAGCCGAATGAGCACAACCGGTCCGTCAACGGCAGATGTGCCAAGTGAAAATATTTAGCGCCGCCTGGTGAATGGAATCTGTAATGACAGAGCGTAGCAGACCATCAGCAAGCTTCCAGGTGGATTGCTGGATTGAGGTTCTGCGCCAGATCGCGCTGCATTACAGATTGCCGTCGTCGCCGCAGACAGCCAAGCTCGCCAGCCTCTGGCATCAAGGCCGCTCTTACCGGAGCCGCGTGCAAACGTTGGCGCGCGGCATTGGACTCAAGGTGCAGTTCAAGCCTGTACAGGAGTTTACTCCAACCAGCGCGCATTTGCCGTTGATCGTCTGCTTGCGGAACGACGAACTGGCGGTTGTCACCGGCATCAGCTCTGAAGGCGACGTCAGTCTGGTGGTTTCTGGAGAAGGCGGGCTGGAAAATCGCTGGCCGCTGGAGCACTTGCAGGCGGAAGCGCAGCTTTATGTTATTCCGAGGCCAGCGCGCTCGGTGCCGGATGCCCGGGTGGATGCGTACATTCGCCCCTATGAGGAGCATTGGCTGAAGCGTATCCTTTTAAAAGATGGCCGCTCCTACAGCCATGTGGTTGTTGCATCGGTCGTGATGAACCTGCTTGGGTTGGTCACGGTGCTGTTCTCGATGCAGGTTTATGACAGGGTCGTCCCCGCGCAATCCTATTCCACGCTGTATATTCTTTATTTCGGTGTTCTTCTGGGGCTGGGCTTTGAATTTGCGCTGCGCCGGTTGCGGATGCGTATTACGGACATTCTGGGCAAGCGCGTTGATATGCGCATGTCAGACCAGGTGTTTGGTCATGCGCTGCGGGTTCGAAGCCAGAGCCG
>JAEZBH010000280.1 GCA_023427285.1 Pseudomonadota bacterium | reverse complement strand
GCCAGCAGCGGGTGATCCCACACATCCTCGCTCTCCCAGATCAGGCCCGCCATGTCCTGCTTCTGGTAAAACACGCAGTCCACCCGCAGCGCATCGGCACTTGCCGCCACCACGCTGCCCATGGCGGGCCGAGGGAAATTCACGGTCCAGAAACGCGGATCGAACCGCTTCATCCAGTCCTCCGCCAGGCGATCGCTCGCCCGCGCCAGCCAGTACGCCATGATACGCCTCCCCATTGTGATTATTTTTCTATGCAGGGCCCACACGGCCGCATTGAAAGATGCAGGGGGATCTTGATCCCCCTGCTACCCCCTGTTCGTACAAACGACCGTGTTTCCAGCGATCACTGGACACGCGGCCCGATCAAAAAATCGGGAGGTGCAGGAGGCTTAAGACCCTCCTGCAAACACCCCTTCAACACCCCTCACACCTCCGCCACGGCACGGCGCACGGCGCGGGCCACCTGGTTCGCGCTGCGCTGCATCAATTGCGGGCTGGCGCTGTCTGGCGCTGCAACGTGAATGGTGATGTTGACCGGGCGACTGGCAGCGCTGCCGTTCAGCGTCTCGATGCGCCCCGCGCGCTCGGGCACGAAAATCTCCGGCCCGCGTTCGCCGACCATATAGGCGCGGCCTTGGCTGACCGGGCCACCCGTGGCGCGTCCGCTGGTGCTGAGCAGCGTAGCCGCCTGCGCCAGAACACTGCCCCAGTCGCTGCCGCCGCTTGAATTTCCCGGCGCGCCGAACACCATTTCGGTGCCGATTTTTGCAATTTCCGTCAGAATTTCCCGCAGCAGTCGCTTCCAGTCCTCAAGCCCCAGCTTGCCCTGCGTAATCAGCTTCGAAAGCGTGTCCGTCAGCGCATCTGCAATACCTTCTGCGCTGCGGGTGAACAGCGCCTTCATCTCCGCTGCATCGTGCGCCAGCGCCGCCGTATCGGTGCGCACTTTCAGCACCAGCGTATCCAGTTCGTCCGCCATGTCTCCCCCCTCATGCCTCATCCGGCAGGCGGGCCATCAGCGCGGCAAGGTCGGCCCGACCGAAAGCAGCCGCCGCGCCGCGCCCCAGCCTGCCCTCTACCGCCTGCCGCAACTCCTGCGGCGTTGCCTGCCAGAATTGCTCCGGCGTCCAGCCCAAAAGCCCCGTTGCAACCCGTGCAGCCGTCTCGCACAGCGCCGTCAGGTCACTCACGTCGCCCGCCCAATATGCTCACCGCCAGTTGCCGGAACGCAGGCATTGCCGCTGCTAGCCCTTCCTCAACAAGCGCCTCGCCGAAGGCGTCTCGGCTCATACCCTCCGGCACATCTCGCAAGCAGTGCCACAGCACCACTGCCAGTTCGGAGAGCTGTAATTTCCCCTCGCCCGCCCGCTCAATCAGCCCGAACAGCGAGCCCGCTTCGCTTTCGGCCGCAACCAACGCCGAAAAGGTTGGGCGCAGCACGAAGTCTTGCCCTCCCGCCCGCAGCAGCACCTCGCCCCGCAGCGGGTTGGCGCTGCCTGAATTTCCCTCCCTCATGTCCCGCCCTCCGCTCACAGCACCGTCACCGCGCCGGTTGATTCCAGCGCCAGCGTGTAGGTGCGCTCGCCATTGAAATCGCCGCCGTAGTCCAGCCGCGTGATGAGAAAATTCCCGCGCACCTTCTCCCCGCTCTCGAACGCCACCTCGAACGCCTCCGCATTCCCCGCCAGCGCCTGCTGCTTCAACCGCGTCTCCGCGCTCGATCCCGTAAACACGCCCGAGCCCGCAATCGACACAGACCGCACCCCCGCGCTCGGCAGCAATTCCCGCCACCCGTTCGAGCCCTTGTGCGTCACCACAATCGGCTCGGCATTGATCGCCAACTGCGTCGTTCGCATCCCCGCCACCGTCGTGTAGGCCACCGGATTTCCGCCATCGCCAATCTTGAGCAAAAAGGCGCTCCCCTTCTCTGCTGCCATCGCCGCCTCCTTTTTTGTTTATGGTTTTAATTTTTGCAGGCGGGTCTCAACCCTCCTGCACCTCCCCTTCGTTTGTGGGGCGCACCCGGCCAAAACCGCGCGGCCCTATAAATCGAATGGGGGATCGAAAGGGGGTCCAAGACCCCCTTTCGTAATTTCGAAAATACGAAGCTAAACCCGCTCTGTACGCGCCCGATACTCTGTAACGCCGTGGCGGATACTGTCTTCCACATCCGCAAAAACCCGCGACGACAAAAACCGCAGGCTGACCAGCCTGTGTCCGTCGAGGTTTTCCGGCATATGCTCCAGCGCCGCGTCCACCAGCGCCAGCAGGTCCTTGGCTTCTCCCATCCCTGCGTGTGCGGACCATGCGTGGACGCTGAGCCTGTGGTCGCGCCCCGAAAATTCCGTGGCAGACCAGTCCGTCTCCACCGCCTCGCCCACGGTTATGTACGGCAGGCGTTGGCGATCGGGCACGTGGTCGAAAATGCCTGTCACCCGCGCCATCAGGGCGGCGTCTGCCGCCAGCGTTTCATAAAGGGCGCGTTGCACCGCCCGTCCGGCCCCCGTCATTGCGCCCTCCCGTCCAGCCAGGCCCGCACCCGCTCAAGGGCGGGCCGCAGGAAGGGCCTTGCCGCCATGCGGCGCGTGCCGAATTCCACGAACCTTGCGTAACCCGGTGCTCTGACCTCCGCGCCGTCCGGCGTCTCCTCCACCCGCAGGGCCGCGCCCAACCGCCCCGGAGCCAGGCTTGCCGCCTCGGCGCGCAATTTCTCCGCTGCTTGCGCCGCCGCGCGCTGGCCGCGCTGTGCGCCCGCCTCTGTCAGCCGTTGCGACAAGCTGTTCATGAGAGCATCTCCTCGCTTGCTTGCAGCAGCACCAGCTCGGGCCGCCCGTCCACGTCCGCCAGCGCGGTGATGCCGAGCAGGCGGTTGCGCCAGCGCACGCGCCAGGCGGGCGAAAGCCCCGGCGGCTTGCGCGCCACCAGCCGGTAGCGGATGGCGCGGGCATGTTGCTGCGCCACCGTGTCTTCCTTCATCGCCACCATCTCGATGGCAGCCCAGCCGCCTGCCACGCGCCGCCAGCCCCGCGTCACGCCGCCAAGCCCGTCGTCCAGTCCGGTGAAGGCTTCAAACGTCACCCGCTCGCGCATCCGCCCCAAAAATTCGCCGCCCCTTATCATGCCAGCCTCCCCACTCGGAAAGGTCGCCACAACGCGGCCACCGCCAGCGGCGGGCCGATGTCGTCCGCCCGGTCGCGGTGGGCGTAAAGATGCGCCGTCAGCCGCAAAATGCCCTGCCGCAGCGCCTCGGGCACGCAGTTCCAGTCGCTGCCCATGCCCGCCCAGTAGTTAACCTCCAGCAAAGCACCTGAGGGCGGCAGAAACGTCATGCGCAGCAGCGTCTGCCCGCGGGCGTCTTCGGCAATGTCGAAATCCTGCGGCCCCAGCACCGTGCGCGTGCCATCGCGGCTCACCAGCGTTGCAGACATGATCTGGCGCAGCGGCATCCGGCTCAGCCGCACGCCGCGCCCTGCGCTCCACGGCACGCCGGTGCTCCGCCCCGCATCGAACGGCTTCGTCTCCAGATAGCGCGTTGCCACCAGCACCTGACCCGTGAAGGCTTCGCACAGCTCGCGCGCCACCTTCAGGAAACCTGCCAGCCCCGCGTCCTCCTCGGTGCCCTCGATGCGCAAGTAGGCCCGCGCCTCGTTCACCGAAACCGGCTCCACGAGCGGCCCTTCCAGCCATGTCACCGCCATCACCGCGCCTCCGTGCGAATGACGATGGAGCGGGCATCCACCCGTCCGTCGCTGCGGGTGATGGTGTTGGCCACGCGATACATTCGGCCCGGAATGCCGCCTTCCAGCGTGACCGCTGTTTGCCCGTCCTCGCGGAAAGAGGCGGTTGCGTGCAAGCCGTCCGCCTCTGCGGGCTCGACCGCCCACTGGCTTTCAGAAATGCTTGCGCCGCCCAGATTTTCGCTCCAGTCGATGGCGTAATCCAGCACGGCGCTCGGGTCTTTCAGATAAACCCCCATGAAATTTCCCTCCCCGGCGCGGGCGGTGTCACCCCGTCCTCGCGCCCATGAAAAAAGCCGCTTAGAAAAGCGGCTTGCGTACGGTCTGATTTTTTCCGGTTACGCCGGGTCGTTGATCTCCACGTCCCAGCTGCCGAAGGTGACGGTCTGCCCCGCTGTCAGGCTCTGCGCCGTGCAGGTGGTCACATAAAGAACCCGGCTGGTGGCCCCATCCAGCAGCGCCACATGGTTTGCCGTGCCGGTGGCGGTCACCGCCACACCAGTTTTTTCCGCCACCACCACCCGCCTGCCAGACGTCACCCCGTTGCCAATGGTGAAATCCGCCGCGCTCACCGCCACCTCGGCCAGTTTCAGGCCGCTGTTGGCGGCGCTGTAACTGGCGGGCTCTCCCGAACACGCCACCATTTTCGTTGCCGCGTTGCGCACGATGCCAAGCGCACCGTCCAGCACATCGTCATGCACCAGTTTGCCCATGATCCCGCTCCTGTCTGTTTTCGTGTTGTTCAGAAAATTCCGGCAATTATCCGCCGCACTTCCGGCGGCACCTGATGCACCTCGGCTGGCCCAGCGATCGGCAACAGGCTTGGCGCGCCGCTGCGCAGCGCCAGCCGTCCGCCATGCGGCATCAAATGTCCCGCCGCCATCAGTCCGGCGTTTGCCGAGCGCAGAGCATGGCTCGCGCGCAGCGGGGCAATCACGCTTGATCCCGTCAGACCGCTTGCTTGCACCCTGTGCGCCAGCGCGCCGCTCTGGGCCGCCAGATAAATGGCCGCTGCCCCGTCAACCGCCGTCAGCACTGACGCGCCTGCAAACAGCCCGTGCTCTCCGCCGCTGCCCTCCAGCAGCAACGGCGGATGCTCGCCCGGCTCAACGCTCACGCCAGAGCCAATTGCGCTCAGCGCCGCGTCTCCCGCTTCGGCGGGAAGGCCGTCGCGGAACGAGCGATAAAACAGCAGTTTCTCCGGCGCGATCCACAGCGGGCAGCCGCCGCGTGACAGCCGCAAGGCTTCAGCCTGGCTCAGCCGATGGTCCTGCCACACTGCCACTTCCGCCACCCAGCCGTTGAAGGCGGCAAGGTTGCTTGCCTCGCGGCACAGCAGGGTGACGTAGCCGCCCACCGCCGGAATGCCGGAGCCAAGGGTTGTGGCCGTCACCCCGGCAGCAGCGCCGTTCCACCATACCTCGTGCAGTTGCTGCGCCCCGGCGACCGCCGTGTTGTCTGCCGCCGCACTGCCGCGCACGGAAAACGCCAGGGGGCGAAACTCGGTTGTCGGCAAGCCCGGCAAGATGGCCCGCCCGCGCCCGTCCTGATCGGAAACGCCCCAGATCGTATCGCGCGTGGACCCCACCGAGACCACCACGTCAGAGGCCGCGCTGGTGCCCCCCACCGTGCCGCCAAGGTGAATGGTGAACCCCCGCTTGCGCCCCGCGTTCACCAGCGTCAAAATCCGCGTGCCCGTCGCGGCCTCGGGCGCTCGCCGCATCCACAGGAAAACAGACAGGTCTGCCGTGTCGTCATATTCAGCGGGCAGGGCAAAGCTGTACCCACCCGCCGCCGTTCCGCGCAGGGCCATGTCGTTATCTCCTCTGTGTGAAAATAAATGCAGGGGGATCTCGATCCCCCTGCAACCCCCTTTTCGTTTATCGGACCGTGCCAATCTCGAGCTCGGCCCAATAAGGAATGGGGGATCGCAAGGGGGTTACAGACCCCCTTGCGTCATCTTCCCTTTCCCCCAGCCCTTAGCTGGCCGAGAACTTCAACAGCTTGATTGCTTCAGAGTTCACCACGGCCCCGCCCACGCGCCGCGTGGCATAGAAGTGGACGAACGGCTTGTTGGAATACGGGTCCCGCAAAATGCGGGTGCCGGTGCGCTCCGCAATCACATAGCCGTGGGCGAAATTGCCGAAGGCGATGGAGAAGCTGTCCGCCGCAATGTCGGGCATGTCCTGCGCCTCGATCACCGGATAACCCAGCAGCGTTGCGGGCTGGCCTTCCGCAAATGAGGGCCGCCACAGGAAATTCCCCTCGCCGTCCTTCAGCTTGCGAATGCGCGCCAGCGTTGAGGAGTTCATCAGGAACACAGCGCCTTGCCGATAGGCCGGGCGCAGCGCATGGACGAGGTCGATGAGCTTGTCCGCCGGATCGGTGCTGCCGAAATTCCCCGCCGCGCCTGCGGCAATATATTGCAGCGTACCGAACGGGCGAGTGGCATCGCTCGTGGTTGCCGTCGGGTAGGTCAGGAAACCCTTGGGCCGGTTGGTGCCAGTGCCGGAGATGAAGGCCGCGCCTTCCTGCTTGGCGAACTCGAGCGAGATTTCGCCCGCCAGCCAGGCCTCCACATCGAACACCGCATCATCCAGCATGGCCTGCGTGGCAGCGGGGTTGGCGTACAACTCGCCCCACGGCGGGCTGATCTCGGTAAAGCTTGGCGTTGTTGTCTCCGGGCGCTGCGCGGTCTCCGCCACCCAGCCCGAGGCAATACCGCTCGAGGCCACCAGCTTGCGATAATTGGCCGTGCCCACCTGCACCACAGAGGCCACCTGGCGAATGGGCGAAATATCCCGCAGCCTTGAGCCGATGATCTGGTCAATCGCGTCCGGCACCGCATAGCCGCCATCGCCCGGTGTCGTCAGGTTCAGCGATTTTGCCTCAAGCCCGGCAAGCCCCGTCTCCAACCCTTTGCGCAAATACCGGTCCGTAAACGCCGCCCGGTGCGTGTCGTCCGTGCGGCCCGCCTTGGCCTCAACCATGCCTTGCCCCAAAATAGGCCGCCGGGCCGCGCCCACAACTTCCGCCACGCGCCGGTCAAGCAGAGAGACCGTGCGCGCCAGTTGCGCCATTTTCTCCTCGATCTGCCCTGCATCCGCGCCAGCGTCATCCGCCGCGCCCGCATCCGGGCTCGCATCCGGGCCCGCACCGGCAAACACATCGTCCAGTGACGTCACGCCCTTGATTTCAAATCCGTCCATGTTCCGTCTCCACTGTTGTCATATCCCACGCAGACGCCACCACCGTTTCCACGCCCAGCACGCGCGCACGCGGCTGCATGGGAAAGGTCACAAGGGAAATCTCGATCAGCTCCACATCCAGCAGCCTGCGCAGCCGCCGCTTGCGGTCCACCTCGCTGCGCCGAACCCGGTAGCCGATGGACAGGCCCGTCAGCGCCCGCGCCTGCATCAGCGCCGCCGCATCGCGCCCGCGCCGGGTGCCCAGTGCAATCCGCCCGATCACCCGAAGGCCGCGCGCATCCGCGCTCATCTGCTCAATGAGGCCAATGGGCTCGCGCGCCTCGTGCTGCCACAGCAGCGGCACCCGCCCGCCCCCGTCTGCCAGCACCCGCGCGAACGCCTCCGGCATCACCACGTCCCGGCCCGTGTCCGCTTCATGGAAAATGCTCGCGTATCCGGCAAACCGCAGGCTTGCCGGGTCGTGTCTCTCCCCGTCCATTTTTGTGCTCGCTTGTTTGTGGTTTTGCGGCTTGCGGCCCTGCTTCTCAGGTCACGCCAACCACGATGACAAAGCTCGGCCCTTGCAAACTAAAAGGGGGGCGCAGGGGGATTACAGATCCCCCTGCCTCTTCTTTCCCCCTGCCTCTTCTTTCCCCCTGCCTCTTCTTGCCCCTTGCCCTTGCGCCTTATCTCACCCAGCCCAGCAGTTTCAGCTTCACGGCAAGGCCGATCAGCAACCCGGCCAGCATCAGGCGCACCAGCCATCCGATCAGCGCGTTGCGGGCAGACCGGCGCACGTCGCGCCAGGCGGAGAGCAGCTCGCGCAGCTCAGTGATGTCGGCGCTGGCGCGTCCGTCCGCCAGCCCCAGCCGGGCCAGCGCTCTGGCGGCGCCCGCTTCGGCGGCGTCTTCCCACAGGGCGCGCAACGTCACCATGGATGCGCCCTCGCCCTGCGCCTGCCGCAGCAGAGCCGACAGAAGTATTTCCTCGGGCCTGTTCCCCTCGCTCATGCCTCTCTCCCCCGGCTGCTTCCCCCGATCAAAATCGTTGCTATCCATCGCACTCCTGATGCAGCCCGAGCAGGTGCCGCTTCTCCTCCGCCGAGAGAAAATCCGCCGCGGCCACCTGCCGCCACAGCCGCTCCCGATCGACCGCCAGCGCGGGAATGGCGTTGCGGCTGATGTCGAGGTGCAGCCCCTCCCACCAGTAGCCAAGGTACGCCGACAGGCTGCTGGCGATCTTGCCCAGAAGCGGCAGCACGGTCAGCCGCCACAGCGCGCGGTTGGCCTCGCTGTAGTTGGCGTAGGTGTTGTCACCGGGAAGGCCGAGCAGCATGGGCGGCACGCCGAAGGCCAGCGCAATCTCCCGCGCGGCGGCATTGCGCGCCTCGATGAAATCCAGCTCGGCCGGCGAGAGCGACAGCGGTTGCCATTTCAGCCCGCCCTCCAGAAGCAGCGGGCGGCCCGCATTGGCTGCGCCCTGAAACCCGGCTTCCATTTCCGCCTTCAGCCGGTCGAACTGATCCTGTGTCAGCGTTGCGCCCTGTCCCGGCTCGAACACCAGCGCGCCGCAGGGCCGCGCCGCGTTGTCCAGCAGGGCCTTGTTCCAGCGCCCCGCCGCATTGTGGGTTTCAATCGCAAGCTGGGCCGCCTCCAGCGGCGACAGGCCATAGTGATCATCAGCCGGATGAAAGAGCTTCAGGTGCATCACCGGCATCCAGCCGTCCGCCTGCCTGCCGATCCGCAAGGATCGTCCGTCGACGGCGTACTCATAGGCCTCGGGCCAGCCCGCCCGCCCCGGAACCACCTTCACCCGGTCCGGCCGCAGGGCCCACAGCTCCTCCGCCTCACCGTCCCCCACCGCCTCGGCATAGGCGTTCCCCGCCGTCTGCAGCCCGCCGTACAGCGTCTCCAGCCACTCCGTCCCCGACTGTTCCGGATTGGGCTGGGCCAGCAGCCGCGCCAGCGGATGATCCTCCCGCCGCACGCCGTTCACGAACACGGCCAGCGGCGTCGACGCCGCCGCCTCGGCGACCATCCGCACGCAGCGATAGACCACGGCGTTTCGCGCGAACCCCTCGCTGGCCAGGCTGGCGTAGTCCCTCGGAGTCCAGCGCGGGCGACCGGCGCTGGTCAGGGCGATCAGCGGTCCGGTCCGGCTGTCCTTGATCTCGGGCGCAAAGGTGCGCCGCCGACCCCCGAAGGGCCGTTGCCAGTTCAGCATGATGATCTCCACAAGGGGCAGGTGGCGTTCGCCAACCGGACCGTCGGGCCGCTCCGCTTCCCGCGGTTCAGCTGCCTCTCCGACCTGCCCACATCATAAGGCGCCAGCGTTATCCGGCGGACAAATCAACTCGAGAAATTGTCAAGTTACTGGAATCGAAAGATTTTCTTGCTGCTATCGGACTATAATTCCGCGGATTGCCAGCAAAGGCTGTCATTCCCCGCAGGCGCCGCGTTCGGCCACCCACTCCGGCGCCTCGAAATCCAGCGCATCCTCGGAATCCTTCAGCGCCAGCTCCGACACTGTCTGGCCTCGCACCGAGACGCCGGCCTCATGGACGCTTTCGGGGTCTCCGGAGACCAGCGGGTGCCAGCCGGCCAGTCCCCGCCCTTCGTGGATGCGGCGATAGGCGCAGGACTTCGGCATCCACTCCAGCGCCTCGATATTCCATGGCGTCAGCTTGATGCAGTCGGGCACGTGGTCGCGCCGGTTGGCGTAGTCCCGGCACGTGCAACGCACGGGATCAAACAACATGCAGTGCACGCGGGTCGGTATGACCTCCCCTGAATCTTCGTCCTCGAAGCGCACCAGGCAGCACAGGCCGCACCCGTCGCACAGGCTCTCCCACTGCTCGCGGGTCATCTGGTCCAGCCGCCGGGTTTCCCAGAAGGGCTTGGAGGCCGGGTCGGTACGCTCTACATCCACGCGCTCCCCATACGCCTCCTTCCGCCCGAAAGCACCCATGGCTGCGCGCCCGCCTCTCGTCGCCCTCAAGGACGTCTGTCTCCAGGACGGCCCGCGTCCCCTGTTCGAGGGCGTCGACATGGCTATCGAGCCGCGCACCCGCGCCGCGCTGGTCGGCCGCAACGGCGCCGGCAAGTCGACGCTGATGAAGCTGGTCATGGGCCTGATCGAGCCCGACGCCGGCGAGCGTTCCGTGCAGGCCGGCACCCGCTTCGCCTGGGTCCCGCAGGAGCCTGTCATCACCGGCGACACCCTGCTCGACTACGCCGCCTCCGGCGAGGCAGAGCGCTGGACGGCCGAAGCCTGGCTGACCACCTTCGGACTGGACCCGGCCAAGTCCGCGACCAACCTTTCGGGCGGCGAGATCCGCCGGGCGGCGCTGGCCAAAGCCTTCGCCGAGGAACCTGACCTCCTGCTTCTCGACGAGCCCACCAACCACCTCGACATCCTCGCTATCGAGCGGCTGGAGGAGGAACTCCTCGCCGCCCGCTTCGCGGTGCTCGTGGTCAGCCACGACCGCGCCTTCCTCAACCGGGTCACCCAGTCGGTGCACTGGCTCGAGGGGCGTCGCGTCCGCACCCTGAACAAGGGCTTCGCCGCCTTCGACGACTGGGCCGCCAAGGTCATGGAGGAAGAGGCCGAGTCCCTCCGCCGCCTGACGAAGAAGATCGAGGCCGAGACCTACACCTTCTACCGGTCCATCACCGCCCAGCGCACCCGCAACGAGGGCCGGGCCCGGGCCCTGCAGGCGATGCGCGCCGAGCGGGCGGAGCGCGTCAAGGACCTGCGGCGCGAACTCAATCTCGGCGTCGATTCCGGCGTGACCTCGGGCAAGCTGGTCGCCGATCTCAAGGGTGTGACCAAGGCCTTCGGTGAGCGCGTCGTGATCAAGCCGTTCACCACCCGTGTCCTTCGCGGCGACCGCCTCGCCATCGTCGGCCCCAACGGGGCGGGCAAGACCACCCTGGTGAAGATCCTGCTGGGCGAATTGGCCCCCGACGCCGGCACGGTCCGCCTCGGCGCCAATCTCGATCCCGTCTATCTCGACCAGTCTCGCGAGGGGCTGAAGTCCGACATGACCCTGTGGGACGCGCTGACGCCCGGCGGCGGCGACTCCATCCTCGTGCGCGGCCGCTCCATGCATGTGGCCGCCTACGCCAAGGATTTCCTGTTCCAGGAAAGCCAGCTGAAGCAGCCGATCTCCACGTTGTCCGGCGGCGAGCGCAACCGCCTTCTGCTGGCCCGGGCGCTGGCGAAGCCCGCCAACATGCTGGTCCTCGACGAGCCGACCAACGATCTCGACATGGACACTTTGGACAAGCTCGAGGAGCTGCTCGAGCAGTACGACGGCACCCTCATCCTGGTCAGCCACGACCGGGATTTCGTCGATCGTCTCGCCACCTCGACCATCGCCATGAACGGCCGGGGGGATATCGGCGAGACCCCCGGCGGGTGGAGCGACTTCGTCCGTCAGAACCCCGGCTTCCTCCAGCCTCCCGCGCCGGGAGAGAAAGACCCGGCGAAGCCCAGGGAGGAGGGGGCGCGGCCGGCGACGGCGCCGGCGAGGAAGCCCGCCGCCAAGCTTTCCTACAAGGATGCCCGGCGGCTGGAGGAACTCGAAGGCCTGCTCGCTCGCCTGCCGGAGGATATCGTGCGCTGCGATGCGGTTCTGGCCGACCCCGACCTCTACGCCCGCGACCCCGCGGCCTTTGACCGGGCCATGAGGGCGGCCGAAAAGGCGCGCTCGGACCTGGCCGCGGCCGAGGAGGAATGGCTCGAGCTGGAGACGAAACGGGAAGCCTTGGCGGGCTGACGTTCGGCTTTCTGTGGACAACACAAGCCGCTGATTTGCGGACGCTAAATCCGGTCACCCACAGATATGCACAGGATTATCCACCGCGGCCGGGGCGATTCCGCACAGGCGGCCGAATTCGGGCGCTTGCCTCATAGCGGGTTTCGTCGGAACGTCAACGGGCCGAGGGACACGGCGGCGCGGAAATCCGGGGAGACCCGGGGCTCAATGCGAACCGGCCCGGCTCTCTGACCCGATGCTACGGGGGGTTTTCGGACCTTAACGAGCGGGGGGCAGGATCAAGGCCCGACGGGCTTTCGAAGGCTTCGGCCGGAGAAGCTCCGAAGGAACCGGATCGGGATCGATGGACGGCGCGGGGTTCGACTTCGCGGAACGCCGGAGACCAGGAGTGCGACAGGATACAGCCGACCGTCACCGGGGTTCGCCCTGCTGACGCCGAGGCCAGGGTCCGAACCTCAATGGCCAAGTCCAACCCGGACTTGGCGAGGGGACGAGGAAATCCGGCTTGCCGGTGCTC
>JAEZBH010000271.1 GCA_023427285.1 Pseudomonadota bacterium | reverse complement strand
GCGCATCGCGGTTCTCGGCTCCATGAGGGAATTGGGTCAGGAGTCCGACGGCATGCACGCGGGACTGGCTGAGCCGATTGAGGCGGCAGGCGTGAGCGAGGCCATTCTGGTGGGCGCGGAAATGGCCGCGCTGGCCAAGGCACTGCCGACCCGGATTCCGCACCGCCATGTGGCGAGCGCCGAGGAGGCGCTGACGCTGCTGCGCGGCATGGTGCGCAACGACGATATTATTCTTGTGAAGGGTTCAAACAGCGTGGGACTCGGGCGGGTCGTGCGGTCTCTGAACCAGCAGGGAGTAGAGTAGAAACCGATGTTATCTTTGCTGGCCAATCTCGACCTGGACTTCCCCGGTATCAACCTGTTCCGGTATCTGACGTTCCGCACCATCGCAGCGGTGCTGACGGCGCTGTTCATCGGCCTCGTGGCGGGGCCGAAGCTGATCTGCTGGCTGCGCAAGAAACAGGGCAAGGGCCAGCCGATCCGGGAAGACGGCCCGCAGTCCCACCTGCTGACCAAGAAGGGCACGCCCACGATGGGCGGCTTTTTGATTCTGATCGCCATGACCATCTCCACCCTTCTTTGGGCGGATCTGACCAATGGCTACATCTGGGTCTGTCTGGCCGTGACGCTCGGTTTCGGTGCGGTTGGGTTCTATGACGACTACAAGAAGGTGACCAAGGCCACCCACGACGGCCTGTCGGGCAAGGCGCGCCTTCTGATCGAATTCGCCATCGCCGGTCTGGCCGTGGCCTACGTCTCCCACCGCACCGGCACGACGCTGTGGCTGCCGTTCGTCAAGGACGTGGGGCTGAACCTGGGCTGGGGATATCTGCTGGTTGCCTCGTTCGTCGTTGTCGGCGCAGGCAATGCGGTCAACCTGACGGATGGTCTGGACGGTCTGGCGATCATGCCGGTCATCATCGCCGCCGTCACCTTCGCCATCATCGCCTACCTCATCGGCAACGCGAACTTTGCCGAGTACCTGCAAGTGCGCCACGTCCCGGGCTCGGGCGAGCTGGCGGTGTTCTGCGGCGCGCTCATCGGCGCAGGTCTGGCGTTCCTGTGGTTCAACGCGCCCCCGGCCATGGTGTTCATGGGCGATACGGGCTCGCTGGCGCTGGGCGGGGCGCTCGGCGCAATTGCCGTTGTCACCAATCACGAGATCGTCTTGGCCATCGTTGGCGGCCTGTTCGTTCTGGAAGCGGTGTCAGTGATCGTTCAGGTGGCGAGCTTTAAGTTGACCGGCAAGCGGGTGTTCCGCATGGCTCCCATTCACCACCATTTCGAGCAAAAAGGCTGGGCGGAATCGACCGTCGTGGTCCGCTTCTGGATCATTGCACTGGTTCTGGCTCTCATTGGCCTCTCGACGCTGAAGCTGAGGTAAGATGATTACTGCGCGCGCCTTTGATGGAAAACGCTACGCTGTTTTCGGGCTGGCCCGTACCGGTCTGGCAACGGCGCGCGCGCTGCTTGCCTCCGGCGCTGACGTGCTGGCGTGGGACGACGGCGAGGCCGGACGCGCGGCGGCCGAGGCTGCCGGTATTCCGCTGGTGAACCTGTACGAGACCGACTTTGCGGGCCTTGACGGCCTGCTGCTGTCTCCGGGTATTCCGCTTCACCTGCCGCAGCCGCATCCGCTGGCCGAGAAGGCGCGCAGCGCGGGCGTCGAGATTCTGGGCGACATCGAGCTGTTCGCTCGCGCCCGTGCGGAACTGCCGGAGCATCGGGTGGTCGCCATCACCGGCACCAACGGCAAATCGACGACGACCGCGCTCATTCATCACGTGCTGCGCGAGAGTGGCATCGAGGCGCGGCTGGGCGGCAACATCGGCCTGCCCATCGTGGGCGAGGAGCCTTTGCCGGCAGGCGGCGTCTATGTGCTGGAGCTGTCTTCCTTCCAGATCGACCTGATCCAGAGCCTTGCGGTTGATGTGGCCGTGCTGCTCAACATCACGCCGGACCATCTCGACCGCCACGGCGACATGGCGGGCTATGCTCACGCCAAGGAGCGCCTGTTCCGCATGCAAAAGCCGGGGCAGACGGCGGTGGTGTCGGTGGATGACGATTACTGCCGCGCCATTGCCCGTGCGTGCGGTGCGCGTCTCTCGGCCATCTCTATCGAACAGCCGCAACCGGCAGGCGTGTCGGTGCTGAAGGGCAAGCTGGCCGACAACGGCGTGGTGGTGGGCGAGCAAAGCGCGTGGCCGCGCTTGCAAGGCCCGCACAACGCCCAGAACGCCGCCGCCGCCTTTGCGGCAACGCGCGCGCTGGGTTTGTCGCCCGAGCAGATTCTGGCGGCGTTCGCCACCTATGGGGGCCTGCCGCACCGCATGGAGTTCATCGCCGAGATTGATGGCGTGACCTACCTGAATGATTCCAAGGCGACCAACCCGACCTCGACCGCGCCAGCGCTGGCGGCATATCCGGCTATTCACTGGATTGCGGGCGGCAAGGCCAAGACGGACGAGCTGGACGCCTGCTTGCCGCATATGGGCAACGTGCGCGCCGCCTACACCATTGGCGCAGCGGAGGACCTGTTCGCGAACCTGCTCAGCCCTCACGTGCCGGTTGAAAAGGCGGGCACGCTGGAGAACGCCGTGAAGCTGGCAGCTTCCCGCGCCAAGCCGGGTGACGTGGTGCTGCTGTCGCCCGCGTGCGCGTCTTACGATCAGTTCCGTGACTTTGAAGCGCGCGGCGATGCCTTCCGGGCTGCCGTGTCTGCGCTGCGGGGGGCTGGTTCGGCATGATTTCCTTCCGCCGCACCGACCGCACTGCCGTCAGTCGCTGGTTCTGGACGATCGACCGGGTTCTGCTCGGCCTGCTGCTGTTGCTGATGTCCGTTGGCATCGTGGCGGTGCTGTCGGCCAGCCCGGCGGCGGCGCACCGCTATTCCGGCGGCTCGGTCCGGCTGGGCGAGATGATGTATTTTCAGCGCCACCTGTTCTGGGTGGCGGTGAGCGTGCCGGTGCTGATCGCCACGTCCATGCTCTCGGTCCAGTGGCTGAAGCGCCTGTGCCTTGCCGGTTTCGGCTTCTTCCTTTTGGCGCTGATGGCGGTGCCGTTCATCGGCTCTGATGCCAACGGCGCGGCGCGCTGGATCAGCCTTGGCGGCTTCCAGTTCCAGCCGTCAGAGTTCATCAAGCCGATGTTCGTCGTGGTGACGGGCTGGCTGCTCTCTACCCGGTTCGATGACCATACCGTGCCTGCCTTCTACGTGTCGGGCGCGCTGCTGGTGGTGGTGATCGGGTTCCTCGTGGTGCAGCCGGACTACGGCCAAAGCGCGCTCATCATGGC
>JAEZBH010000203.1 GCA_023427285.1 Pseudomonadota bacterium | reverse complement strand
CCTCATGGCGATGTGGCAGCTGATGCAAACGCTGTTCGATCCGCGCATTAGTGCGGACTGGAAGCACGCCTCGCTCACTGAAAATCTGCGCCCCGGCGCGCGCGCACCCTGGGGATATGATGCGGTTTACCGTTACGATTTTCAGGCCGCGCTTGACGAGCTGACGCATGACACCCTCATCCTCAACCCGGAAGATGACCTGTGGCAGCCAACGCGCGACAACGCCTCTCGCGTTCAAGGCGCTGACTATGTTGAACTGCCCGGCCTTGGCCATGGCCTGTTCGACCTTGAGACCGATCAGATTGCCGATCTGGTGCGGACGTTCCTGAACCGCTAAATCGGTAGCATCTGTAAATAAAAATGCCGCACCACCCTGGGTGGTGCGGCATCCTTTTTTAGCCACAGGTAAAGCGCTTTTTCAGCGCCTGTCCTTATTTTACAGCCTTGTTGCTGAGCGCATCTGCAACAGCATCGATCAATGCCTGCCGCTGCGCCTTCAGTTCGGCCTCGAACGCCTCGTCCGGCTGGAAGGTGTTGATCTCGCTTGCCGGAATGCCGTGCTTCTCGAGCACTTTTTCCATGACGGCAAGACGGTCTTTCACAACCCACAACTCCCGGGCCAGAACGAGGACGGCCGTGCCCAGATTATCGATCTGGCCTTCGCCCAGAAACTGGCGGACCGGCGGATCAGTTGGACGGTTCTTGCTCATTCCGGCTTCACTCAAACAACGTAGTAGGGAACCTTCAGCGGCTCGAAGCAGCCCGTCTTCACATCGACGAACCCGGCCGCCTCGCAATGCGGTCCGAAATCCATCGATGCAGTCGCGCGCCAGAACGGCTCGCCGCCATATTTCGCCAGCCAGTCGAACCGCCAGGACGCCAGCTTGTCGATGTCGCTGTAGCGGGTCACGTCGGCCATCAGCACGGTGCCGCCCGGCTTCAGGATGCGGTAGGCTTCCTTGAAGAAGGCATCAACGATGCGCGGCGGAATTTCATGGTGAATGGCGTAAGACGTCACCATGTCGAAGCTCTCGTCCGGGAAGCCGGTGTCCTCGCCGACGCCAACGACCAGGTTCCAGTTCTTGCCGAGCTCGTTGCCGACGCGCTGGGCCTGCTCGAGCATGCGCGGGGACGGATCGATGCCCCAGATTTCCGCATCCGGGAACACTTCGGACAGCGCCACGGTGTAGTGACCCGAAGAGGTGCCGATTTCCAGAATCTTCTTGTAATCGGTGCGCGGGGCAAGGCGGGCGACCTGACGGCGCGCACCATAAACATCACCGGGATACACCTTCGAGACGTACTTCTTGTGAACGATCTCGCCGTGGATGTAGCCGTGGTACGGGTTGCCGTCCCATCCGCCATGGGTGCGGTGGAACCAGCTCTTCGCCCAGTAATCCGGAGCCTCAAAACCCTCACGATAATCAATCGTGGTCGGGCCTTTATCGGTCAGCGCCAGTTGCTCGCCAACCTGGTCCTTGATTTCCTCGAACGCTTCCTCGGCGCTGACGCCATGATAGGTCCAGCAGTAATCGCCCAGAAGTCCGCGGGTGCGATAGAGATCGGAGTCCACCAGTGCCGCGTCAATGACGCGATGACGCTCATCCATGTCGTCCGGCAGGGTTTCTGCCGTGATCCCCTTGGCAGCCAGTTCGACTTCAACGTCGCGCTGGAGACGATTTGCCGTCTGCCGTGCGCTGACCTCGAAGTCCATGAGGGCCCGGCCGCGTTGCGCCAGTTTCACATCCATGTGATGGTCCCCTTCTTTTAGTTATCGTTCCACTCAATCCCGGCCTTGATGTAAAGCTCAGGGCCGCCGCGCAGGTCAAAAAGCGTCAGCTTCTCTTCCCGCATGAGCTTCTGGTTACGGGCCAGATAGGCCGTGCGCTCCTCGGCGGCTTCGATGATCTCTTCCAGCAGATGCTGGGGGATGACCATGACCCCGTCTCGGTCTGCGATAACCAGATCGCCTGGGTGAACCGTAACACCACCACAACTGACCGGAACATTCACTGATCCCGGTTTGGCCGCCATGCGATAACGCAAGGTGGAGCCCCGGCAGAAAACCGGCACTTCCCTCGTCTGAATGGCAGGGGCATCCTGCACAAAACCATCTACAACGACGCCGTCCACCTCCTTGTGACGGGCAGAGAGCGTCAGCCCTCCGCCCCAGGCGGCATAGCCGTCACCGGCAAGACCGCCCGCGGCAACGACCACCACATCTCCCGGCTGGGCAATGCCCGTGGCAGCAATGGCCATCATCATGTCCGTTCCCGTCGGAGCGACAGTGACAGCCGGGCCAACCGCTGCCCAATCGTTCAGGAGTGGGCGAATAGCGCCGTCCATGAGCAGGGGGTCGGGCAACAGCGGCAGAACGACCTCGGTCTTCAAGGCCCGGAACCGGGCAACGAGGCTCGGGTCCGGACGCTTGAAATTGACATTCACAACATGCCGGGACGTGCTCATTTGGTCGGCATATCCTTCAGCGTCTTGGCGTCGAGCTTGTAGTTCCACATGAAGAAGAAGCTGATGCCTGCCAGGATAGCCGGAATGACCGCCATGCCCAGGTACAGCGCATCAACAGCCTCTGCCGACTGCTCGACAACCGCACCGCCGGTCGTTGCCGCATAGCCTGCCATCGCCAGAATGAGACCGATCAGGCCCGGTCCGATCGCGAACGACAGCTTCTCAACCATCGCATAGATGGATGAGAACACGCCCTCACGGCGTTCGCCGGTGACCTTGCGGTCATATTCCATCACGTCAGGCAGCATGGAGATCGACATCAGGGTCGTGCCGGTTGCAGCCAGACCGTTCAGTGCACCGCGCAGCCACAAATCCCAGATGTTGTTGGTCGGACCCGTGATCAGCCAGCTCAGGTACATGGCCGTCAGCAGAATAATCGCTGCCATGTAACCCCTGGTCTTGCCGTAGCGCTTGCCGATCCAGGTCCACAGCGGCACGGAAATCATGCCGACAATGTTCTGGGAAATGCTGAGGTGCATCAGGCCGGAATAGCCCACCTTCATCACGTTCAGCAGAAACAGCAGCTTGGTGGTGGTGAAGATGGAGATGGCCATGAACTGGGTCACCTTCGCGCCGATCAGCAGCACGAAAGGCTTGTTTTCCCACAGCGAGCGAACCTGCTCCATGCCCGGCATGTGCGACTTCGGCTGCGGCTCGGCGCGCCGAGCATTTTTCGTGCCGAAGAAGCAGATGGTCATTGCGGTGAAAATCACCGATGCGCAGGCTGCACCCAGAACGGCATAACCGCGCTCGCCGCCGCCGGCCCAATCAACCAGCGCCGCCGTACCCGCCATGCCCGCCATCTGGCCGACCGAAACGAAGAACGTGCGGAACGACAGCAGGCGCGTGCGCTCGTTGTAATCGTCCGTCATCTCGCCCGCCATTGCGATATACGGCACGGCGAAGAGCGAATAGCCCGTCGAATAAATGATCAAAGCCGCCGCCATGTAGATGATGAGACCATCATCAGACAGAGACGGCGGAATGAAGATCATGAGAAACGAGAAGGCGGACACAACCGCACCGGCCAGCAGGTACGGACGCCGCCGACCCCAGCGGGACTTCGTCCGATCGCTGGAGACGCCGATCACGATATCGGCAAAAACATCATAGAGTTTGGAGATGGTGAGCAGCAGGCCCGCCAAGGCAGCAGACTGCCCCAGCACTGTCGTCATCAACGCCGGGAAAAATGTCGTGATCGTGTTGAGCAGAATGGCAATGCCAAGCGATCCAACGCCAAATCCAAGGCATACTGCCAATGGCAGGCGCTCTTCGGTGGTTGCCCCACTACCACCAGTCGCTTCTGTTTGTGCTTTCACGCGACACGACTCCCTTTTTCCCTATTAAAGAACAACTTTATTGCACCGCACACCATTGGCTCAAAAAAAACTCAGGTTTATCCGGCTAGCGAGTACGGGCGCGCAGCATATGGCACAAAAAAGAAAACCCGGCAGTCAATGAGACTGCCGGGTTTTCCGGTCCGATTATCCGGTGCGTGAGGTTCTTAGAACTTCACGACGCCGCGAACGCCGATGGTGCGACGCTCAGGAGCGGCCAACACGATGGTGTTGAGGCCCTGGGCAGCGCTGCCGTTCGGGTTGGTGTTGCGCAGCAGGTTCGACGGGGTCTTCTCGTTGAAGAGGTTCTTCACGAAGAATTCCAGCGTGTAGGTCTCGTTGTTCACGCCTGCGCGCAGGTTCACCTTGTGAGCGTCACCGATGTAGGTCACGTTCGACGAGGTAGCGTACTGCTTGCCGGTGTAAACATAGTCCATACGAACCATGCCGTCCCAGTTCTCGTTGATCGGCTGGGTGTAGGTTGCCGCGAACGAGCCGGAGAACTCCGGATAGCGCTCCATCAGGTTGCCCTTCGGGTTGGCCACGCCGTCAATGGCAAGGCACTCGGAGCAGTTGGTGAAGCGGATGTCGGTCTTGGCCCAGTTGAAGGTGGCGTCGAACGACAGGTTGTCGGTCGCCTGGAAGCCGCCCTCGATTTCAACACCCCACAGGTTGGTCGAGCCTTCCGGGAAGGTGATGGTTGCGGTCGAGACCGTCGAGCCGTTGGTGTAGGCGATGTTCTGGTTGATCTGACGATCGCGCCATTCGCCGTAGTAGAAGGCGGTCATCAGGCGCAGACGGCGATCGAAGAAGTCGCCCTTCACGCCCAGTTCGTACATGGTCAGCTTTTCTTCATCCACGGCAACCGGGATGTCGCGACCGGCGTTCTCGGTGATCTGCTGCTGGATGTCGCTGTTGAACGCCACGAAGTTGGAGTTGAAGGTGCCCGGACGGGTGCCCTTCGACCACGACGCGTAGGCGGAGATGTCGCGGGTGACTTCGTAGTTCAGGATGACGCGCGGCGAGAACGACTTGAAGGTCTTCTCCAGGTCAGCACCGCCCGGCAGCATCACCACATGGTTGATGGTATCCCACTGGTAGCGGGCTTCACCGTTCAGCTTCAGGCCCTCAGCCAGTTCGTAGCTGGCCGAACCGAACACGCCGAAGGTCTCGGCGCGGTAATCGGTCGGCGAGCCCAGGTTCATCACGCCAACGTTCGGACGGAACGCCTTGGTGTGGAACTTCACGCTCTCGTTGTAGTAGTTGCCGCCGAACATGTAGCTGAACGGACCGTCGCTGTCAGAGGACAGACGCAGCTCCGCCGAGGTGTTCTTGATGTCGTACGGCAGCAGCACGATCGAGTGGTAGCCGGTGTCGTCCGCACGGTTGTAGGTATCGGTCAGCGCCGCCCACTTGTTGCCGTTGTGGCCGAACGAGCCCGACAGGGTGTAGCCGTTGGCGAACTCGTAGTCGCCCATCAGCATGGTCTGGTAGGCCTGACGCTCAACGCCCAGGTGGTCGATGAAGTCAGCCGGCAGGATGTCCTGAGCGGCCACAACGCCGCCGAAGTTCGGCGTGCCGCCCGGCACGATGTTCTGCGACATCTTCGACTTGTCGAACTTCACCTTGCCGCAGATGTGGTTGAAGCCGGTGTCCGAGCCCGTCGGCACGCGGCCATTGCCGCCCAGGTTGCAGTTGTAGGACTCTTCGCCCAGCAGCGCCTGTGCGGTCGGGCCGTCGCTGTCTTCCCAGTAGGTGGCATAGCCGCGCACGGTCAGCGCATCAGTCGGGTGCGCCACGAAGCTGGCGGCAACCTGACGGGTGTCACGCTCGCCCAGCTTGCCCGAGAAGCCGACGTTCTCGTACTGGCCGTCGGTGTGGTAGTAGCGGCCCGACAGGCGCACGCCCAGCTTGTCCTCGACCAGCGGGCCTTCAACGGAGGCCTTCACGTCGATCGAGTTGTAGGACTCGTAGGACAGGTCAACGCTGCCCTTGACTTCCTCGGTCGAGGGAGCGCGGGTGATGAAGTTGATGGCGCCGCCGAAGGTGGCGCGGCCGAAGTTGGCCGACTGCGGACCCTTCACGACTTCCACGCGCTCGATGTCGGTCAGGCCGGAGGTCGAGCCGCCCGGGATCGCGACGCCGTCAACGAAAATGGTCACGGCCTGGCGGTTCGGGGAGTCGCCCGGATACATGCCGCGCATGGTGATGGTGGTGAAGCTGCGGTCGTTGCGGTTGGCCGCGCTGTTCTGGTAGCGCAGACCCGGCACGAA
>JAEZBH010000017.1 GCA_023427285.1 Pseudomonadota bacterium | reverse complement strand
CCTCACACGGAGCGCACCAGGTAGCCCAGAAGTTGATCACTACCGGCTTGCCCTTTAGGGCTGTCAGCCGTACGTTCTGAGCATCCAGCGACGGAAGCGTAAAATCCTTTACCGGCGAGCCGACCGTGGGCGGCAGGCGGCGGTTAGAAGCGCTGCCCGAAGGCCCTCCCAGCAGCACCAGCGCGCCCAAAATGCCGCCAATCAGCAAGCCCACCAACAAAAACGCGATCCCTTTGAGCTTTCCGGCCCGCTTTTCTGGGCTGATGACAGGATCACCGCCGGCTTCTGCCATGCTATTCGGTCACTTCCACTGTGGTGCCGGTTGGGGGCCACTGCGAGCTGATATCAATATCGCCTGGTTCCGCGCCAACATGCGGGAACGTCCAGCGCCACACCCACTGGGCATCGTCGGGCGCGCAGTTCACACAGCCGTGCGAACGCGGAATACCGAAGTAGTTGTGCCAGTAGGTTGAGTGGATGGCGACGCCGCCCGAATAAAAAATCTGCGTCCAGGCCACGCCGGGCCAGTCGCCAGTCAGCTTGCCGCTCATGTGCAGTGAGACCAGCTTGCGGTACACGGGGTGCGGCCCGGGTGGGGTGGCCCAGGTGTCCACGGCGTTGCCGTCCGCGTCAAACTTCGCCCCGGTGGAAACGCGGCAGAAGTATACTTCGCGGCTGCCTTCGTAGCAGGTGAGCGTCTGGCGGGTAAGGTTCACCACGGCCTTTTTGTTCTCTACGCCTTCGCTGATCGGGCTGACATCGTCTTCCGTCATCGGGCGCAGTGCTTCTGCGGGGATCCAGTACAGGTCGCCGGGGTTGCCGTAGCGTTCGTTGACCCGATACAGCACTTTCCCATCCGCGCCGGTCTCGATGTCATCCACCCATAGGATCATTTTGTAGTACAGGCGCGGCGGCAGACCAATATCCATCTTCTCGCGGAACACGGTGGAGGCCACTGGCTGGCGCATCACCAGGTCCACGTACGGTACGGTCACTTCCACCCACATGCCTTTCCCCGTTCCGCCCGGCACCGCGCCTGGCGACGTGGGGAGCAGTTCTTTCACGGGCTGGTTGGGGCGGTTGTAGGTTGGCTGGAGCCGGGGTGCATAGATATAGCCATCCGGCGTCTCTACCCAGCGGCTGCTGCCGTACCCGCCCGGCGCTTCGCCCACCACTTCACGCAGCCACGGAACCAGCGCATCGTCGTAGATGGTCTTGGTTGTAGCGGCGGCGGAATGGGGTTTGATGCGAATATCGACCCGGCCCGAGGTCACCCGGCCGATCTTTTCGGCATCGGGGAACTGGAGCGCGAGGGCAGAATATTCGTCCAGCGGGCGGTAGGCAGACAACCCAACCCCCAGCGTGGTGAGCGCGGATAAACGGAGAAAGTCGCGGCGAGAGATCGGATTCATAGCGCTAAAGATATCGAGAATGATCGGAAATGTCAACCTTCTTATTATATCTGTGTGTTTCCACAATGTACTGGGCAAACGAGTTTGCCCAGCACATTGTGGAAACACAGACAGTTAGACTTTGAGCAAGTCCAACGCTCTGCGGGTGATGAGCGCGCGCACGCGCTGAATCTCCGGGCCCCACCATGCGTCGCCGGGCTGGTACGGCACCGCGTCGCGGACGCTCTGGTAGATGGCTTTGGTGCCAGCCCCCAGCGCGGCGGTCGGGCGTTCGCGAAGGCGCAGGTCGAGCGCCCGGGCGGCGGTGTAGAGCTCGATTGCCAGCACGTGCGCCGTGTTCTCCAGGATGGCTCGGGCATGGCGTGCGGCGGTCATCGAGTTGGCGTTGTGATCTTCCTGCTCGGCTGAAGTGGGCAGTGAGCGCACGGAATCAGGCCCAGCGAGGGTCTGGTTTTCCAGCACGAGCGAAACAGCCGTGTACTGCGGCATCATCAGGCCCGAGTTGAGCCCGGCATCGTCCGGGGTATCCACCAGCATGGCGGGCAGCCCGGCGTTGAGCTTGCTGTCGGTCAGGCGGAAGACGCGGCGCTCAGAGATGGCTGCAACTTCGCACATGGCGATGCCTAAGTAGTCCATCGCCATGCCCACCGGCTCGCCGTGGAAGTTGCCGCCGGAGAGCACGTCTTCGGGGCCAAAGATCAGCGGGTTGTCGGTGGCGGCATTGCACTCGCGCTCCACCACGCCGCGCACAAAGGCCACCGTGTCGCGGGCCGCGCCCATCACCTGCGGCGCGCAGCGCAGTGAGTAGGCGTCTTGAATGCGCCCGGAACTGTCGAGCAGCGTGCTGCCGGTGGTGATCTCCCGCACGTGTTCGGCTACGCGGATCTGCCCGGGGTGGCCGCGCACGGTATGCAGGCGCAGGTCAAAGGCGGTGCTGCATCCCATCACGGCTTCCAGGGTCATCGACAGCGAGTAGTCCGCCACGTCCAGCAGGTATTCCGCATCCACCACGGCGATCGCGGCGATCGCGGCGGAGAAGGTGGCCCCGTTGTTGAGCGCCAGCCCTTCCTTCGGACCCAACTTAATGCGCTGCAAACCAGCCTGCTGCATGGCGGTCTTGCCGTCCAAAAGCTGGCCCTGATAGGTAGCCTCTCCGGAGTCTTCCACCCGGTCGGCATCATCGGTAGTCAGCACCAGGGCCATGTGCGAGAGCGGGCACAGGTCGCCCGATGAGCCAAGCGATCCCTGCGAGGGGATCACCGGGGTGACCCCGGCGTTGAGCATATCGAGCAGCGTCTGCACAATCTCGATGCGCACGCCGGAAAAGCCCTTTGCCAGTGTGTTGGCGCGCACCAGCATGGCCGCCCGCACCACTTCTTCGGGCAGGGCCGGGCCGGTGCCCACCGCGTGGCTGAGGATCAGGTTGCGCGAGAGGGTAGCCGAATCGGCGCGCGGGATGCGGCGGTCGGCAAAGATGCCAAAGCCAGTGTTGATGCCGTACACGGGCCGGTCGGTAGCCACGATGGTTTCGAGGCTCTGCCGAGAGCGGAGAATATTCTGCTTACCTTCTTCCGAAAGCCCCACGGGTTCACCATGGCGCGCAACGTCTACGATATCATCCAGCCCCAGCCCAGAGCCATCAATGAGAAGCATCAGTTTTTATCCTCACTCTTTCAAAAATGATATTTTGTTCCGTTGTGGTGCGCAACGACATCGCAC